>NZ_JBDJNT010000005.1:0-184367 GCF_039674525.1 Stenotrophomonas sp. TWI377 | reverse complement strand
GCATTGCACGCCGTTCGTATGCTGCAGGAGCCGGCCAGCGGCCGGCACTACAGGGCCAAGAGTCGGCATGCGGCTGGCGTTACTCGCCGATCCAGCCGTCCAGCAGATCGGCGAATTCGTCGGCGTGCTCTTCTTCCTGCGCGAGGATCTCTTCGAGGATGCGCTTGGTCGTGGTGTCCTTGTCGCCGACGAAGTTGATCATCTCGCGGTAGCTGTCGATCGCGATGCGCTCGGCAATCAGGTTCTCGCGGACCATGTCGCGCAGGTCGCTGCCTTCCTTGTACTCGGCATGCGAGCGCGCGGTGAGCGTATCCGGGTTCAGATCCGGCTCGCCGCCCAGCTGCACGATGCGTTCGGCCAGCTTGCCGGCATGCGCCTGTTCCTGCTGTGCGTGTTCCAGGAACTCGGCCTTGATCGAATCGGCGAGCATGCCCTTGGCCATGAAGTAATGGCGGTAGTAGCGCAGCACGCAGACGTACTCGGTGGCGAGCGCATCGTTGAGCAGCTTGATCACCGCCTTGCGGTCGGCGCTGTAGCTGTCGGTGATCGCGCCATCCTCGATGTCCTTGCGGGCCTTGGCACGCAGGGTGGCGGTGTCGCTGATGCCCGGCGGGCGGGCGTTGTTGGGGGTGTTCTTGGCTGGCGTTGACATGGCTGGCCGGGTTCCTCTGTTGCGTGGGTCTAGCGGGGGAGATGCTCCAGCACGTACTGGGCCGAAGACACCTCGAATTTTCCGGGTTCCTCGATGAAGGTTTCGCGCACGACACCGTCTTCGACGTACAGCGCGAAGCGGCGCGAGCGGATGCCCATCCCGGAGCTGCTGGCATCCATCTCGAGGCCGAGGGCCCGGGTGAACTCGCCATTGCCGTCGGACAACAGCTGCAGGCCGTCGGGCACCTGCTGGCTCTCGCCCCAGGCCTTCATCACGAACGGATCGTTGACCGCCATGCAGAACACTTCGATCCCGCGGTGGCGGAACTCGGAGAACTGCTCGATGAAGCCGGGCAGGTGCCGGGCCGAACAGGTCGGGGTGAATGCGCCGGGCACGCCGAACAGCACCGCCTTGCGCGAATCGAACAGGGCATGGGTGTCGATGGTCTCCATGCCCTCGCGGATGCGCTTGAGGGTGACTTCGGGAATGCGGTCGCCAACGTGGATGGTCATGCGGACTCCTTGGACACAGGCAGGGTAGTGAGGGGCATGGGATGGCCATGTCAACACGTTGAAAACCGGACGTGCAGACCCATCTGGAGCGGGAGAGGCGGGCTACCGGGGCAGCGTAGCCGGCTGGGATGTCCGCCGCATTGCGCAGGATCATTCGCGCCCGGCGTCACGGTGGGCCGGTCCGCAGCGGCTAGAATTGCGCGGACGGCGCCCGCCCACGCGGGTGGCCGAACTTAGTCGAGGTGTTTGGATGGAATTCAAGGATTACTACGCCACGCTCGGGGTGGAACCCACCGCGGGCGATGCTGAGATCAAGACCGCTTACCGCCGGCTGGCGCGCAAGTACCACCCGGATGTGAGCAAGGAAGCCGGGGCCGAGGACAAATTCAAGGCAGTCAACGAGGCTTACGAGGCGCTGCGCGATCCGCAGAAGCGCGCGGCCTATGACCAGCTCAAGGCGCAGGGCTACCGGCCCGGCGAGGAGTTCCATACCCCGCCGAACTATGGCGGTGGCCAGGGCTATGACTTCGAAGAGGTGTTCGGGGGCGGCGCCGGTGGCGGCGGCTTCAGCGATTTCTTCGAGAGCCTGTTCGCGCGCCAGCGCGGCGGTGGCGGTGGTCGCGCCAGTGGCTTCGGCGGCGCCAGCCAGGGGCCGCAGCCGACCCGCGATACCCGCGCCAAGCTGTCGGTGCCGTTGGAAGCGGCCTATCAGGGCGACAGCCTGCGCATCAACGTGGGCGGCAAGCAGCTGGATGTGCGCGTGCCCAAGGGCATCCGCCCGGGCCAGGTGATCCGCCTGACCGGGCAGGGCACCGGTGGCGGCAACTTGCTGCTGGAAGTGGAATACGCCGAGCACCCGCAGTTCGAGGTGGATGGCCGCAACATTCTGTACACCCTGCAGGTAACCCCGTGGCAGGCTGCGCTGGGGACCAGCATCAGCGTGCCGACCCTGGGCGGTGCGGTGGAGCTGAAGGTGCCGGCCGAGTCCGATGCCGGCCGCAAGCTGCGCCTGCGTGGCCGCGGCCTGCCGGGCAACCCGGATGGCGATCAGATCGTGGAGCTGGAGATCATTGCGCCGGCGCCGACCGACGAAGCGCAGAAGAAGGCCTACAAGGCGCTGGCCAAGGCGTTCGGCGAGAAGGTGTGAGGCAGGCGGTGCGCCGATGCAGCGGCGTACCGACCGTTGGTGCGTACCGACCAACAGTCGGTACCAACCGCCGCCATCGGCATCACGCCGTCGGCGGTTCCTGGTGGCTGAAAACGCGCTCCAGCACCTCGGATAGTTCGTCTTCCGAAAACGGCTTGGTGATATAGGCCTTGGCGCCCTGACGCATGCCCCACATGCGATCGGTGTCCTGGTCCTTGGTGGTCACCAGGATCACCGGAATGTGCTTGGTCGAGGCGTCGCGCGCCAGCGTGCGGGTCGCCTGGAAACCATTGAGGTTGGGCATCACCACGTCCATCAGCACCAGATCGGGCAGTTCGGCCTTGGCCGTTTCGACCCCGGCGGCGCCATCGGTGGCGGTCAGGATCTGGTGACCGAGTTTTTCGACGATCCGCTGTATCCCCAACAGCTGCGACGGTGAATCGTCGACGATCAGAATGCGTGCCATGGTGTTCCCCGTGTGATGCCCGCAGTGTAGTGCGGGCCTCGCACCGTCGTGAAGCGCCGGACGTGCCGTCCGTCGCCCGGCTGCCACGCTCAGTCGATTCGTACCACCGTGCGGCCGTGGTGGTCGCCCGCGAGCAGGGTATCGAACGCCGCCGGCAGGCCATCCAGCCCGACTTCGCCCGTGCAGATCGTCTCCAGATGCGCCGGTTTCCAGGCGCCGCCAAGCTTCGCCCAGACCGCTTCGCGCAGATCACGCGGTGCGCTGGAGGACGACACACCGATCAGCGACACGCCGCGGATGATGAAGGGCATGACCGTCATGTCCAGCGCCGGGCTCGCGGCCAGGCCGGCACTGACAACCGAGCCGTAGGGCACGGTCTGGGCCAGCAGGCTGGTCAGCATCGCGCCGCCGGCGTTGTCCAGGCCGCCGCCGAAGCGCGCCGATTCCATCGGCCGGGCGGTCGCCAGCACATCCCGCGGCAGGACCTCGCGGGCACCCAGTCCACGCAGGTAGTCGGCCTGGTCGGCCTTGCCGCTGATCGCGTGCACCTCGAAACCCGCCCGGGTGAAGATGTCCACCGCCAGCGAGCCGACCCCGCCGGTCGCCCCGGTCACGGCCAGCGGTCCGTGGGCGGGGGTCTGCCGGTTGTCCAGCATCCGCACCAGGGCCAGCGCAGCGGTGAAGCCGGCCGTGCCCAAAATCATCGCCTCACGCGGGGTGAGTCCCGTCGGCTGCGGGATCACCGCACTGGCGGCCAGGCGCACATACGGGCTGTAGCCGCCATCGCGGGTCTCGCTCAGCCCGCAGCCGGTGGCCAGTACCGCATCGCCTTCGCGGTAGGCCGGGTCGGTCGAAGCGACCACCGTGCCGGCCACGTCGATACCACCGACCAGCGGGAAGCGTCGCAGGATCTTGCCCTTGCCGGTGCCGGCCAACGCATCTTTATAGTTGACCGAGGACCAGTGCGCGCGGAGGACCACCTCGCCGGGGTTGAGCTGGTCCAGGCCGATCGGTTCCAGCCCGGCGTGGTAGCCGGTATCGTCCTGGTGGATGCGGAAAGCGTTGAACCGGTCGGGAATTGCCATGAAGATGCCTGACGGGGGAAAACACCACCTTACCCGCTGCTCCGGCGCGCGGGGACCCTCACGGACGGTCGCGGAGGCGGTTATGAATCGTTCCCCGAGATGCGTGCCCCCTTCCAATCCTGTCGATCTGCCCCATCTAGTAGAATCGACAGCGATTTAACGTTTTAACGGTTGACGGTGCGGGAGTGGCCCGCAGGCAACCTTACCTTGATGGAGCGTGCATGGCCTGGAATACACCCGGCGGCAACAAGGGCGGACAAGGCCCCGACGAGAATCGACGTGGGCCGTTCGGTCCTCGCGGTGGCGGCAATGGCGGCGGTTGGGGCGGTTTGCCCGGTCCGCTGAAAGACCTGTTCGATGGCGGCATCCTGCGGTGGGTCGCAGTGGCTGCGGTGTTGCTGCTGCTGTTCTCCAGCTTCCAGCTGATCGGCGAACAGCAACGCGGCGTCGTGCTGCGCTTCGGTCAGTTCCATCGCATCCTGCAGCCTGGCCCGAACTTCAAGCTGCCGTGGCCGCTGGAATCGGTGACCAAGGTCAATGCCACCGAGATCAAGACGTTCAGCAGCCAGGTGCCGGTCCTGACCCGCGACGAGAACATCGTCAACGTCTCGCTCAACGTCCAGTATCGCATCGACGATCCGCGCCTGTACCTGTTCGGCTCGGTCGATGCCGACCAGGTGCTGGAACAGACCGCGCAGAGCGCGGTGCGTGAGCAGGTCGGTCGTGCCGACCTCAACAACGTGCTCAACAACCGTGGCCCGCTGGCCGTGGCCGCCGAAGAGCGCCTGCAGGCCTCGCTCGGCAGCTACCGCACCGGTCTGTCCGTGACCGGCCTGACCCTGCCCGATGCCCGCCCGCCCGAGGAGGTCAAGCCGGCCTTCGATGAGGTCAACGGTGCCCAGCAGGTCAAGGAGCGTCTGATCAACGAAGCCCAGGCCTACGCGGCCAAGGTGGTTCCGGAAGCGCGCGGCCAGGCCTCACGGGCCCGGACCACTGCTGAAGGCTACAAGCAGGCCGTGGTCGCCAAGGCGGAGGGTGATGCCGAGCGCTTCAGCCTGCTGCAGGTCCAGTACAAGGACGCCCCGGAGGTCACGCGCAAGCGCCTGTGGCTGGAAACGGTGCAGAAGGTGCTCTCGGAGAACCGCAAGATCATCGGTGGCGATGGCCGCCAGCTGATCTACGTGCCGATGCCGGGCGACAACCGCACCAGCACCAATGCCGCTCCGGCGGTGACCCCGGAAGTCATGCTGCCGTCGCTGCCTGCCAGCACGGCCGTGGATGGCGTTCGCAATGCGGAGCGTCCGACGACGCGCCCGACCGGTCGTGAGGAGGGCAGCCGATGAGAAGTTCACTGTGGATTGGTCTGGCCGTAGCGGTCCTGCTCGGCCTGCTGGGTTCGGTCTACGTGGTCCGTGAGGACCAGACCGCGATGGTGCTGAACCTGGGCAAGGTGGTCCGTGCGGACATCAAGCCGGGCCTGCACTTCAAGGTGCCGCTGGTGGAAACGGTGCGCGTGTTCGATCGCCGTTTCCAGGTGCTCGACACCGCCCCGGCCCGTTACTTCACCGCCGAGCAGAAGGACGTCAGCGTCGACTTCTTCGCCATCGGTTACATCTCCGATGTGCGCGCGTACTTCCGTGCGACCGGCGGCGATGCCCGCGTGGCCAATGCCCGCCTGGCCCCGATCATCACCGACTCCCTGCGCAACCAGATCAACTCGCGTTCGTTGCAGCAGTTGGTGTCCGGGGATCGCAGCGAACTGATCGCCAACCAGCTGACCGGCATCAACGAGTCGGTCAAGGCGCTGGGCATGCAGATCATCGACCTGCGCATCAAGCAGATCGACCTGCCGACCGACAGCCAGGTGATCAACGATGTGTACGAGCGCATGCGCGCCCAGCGTAAGCAGGAAGCGGCCAAGCTGCGCGCCGAGGGTGAAGAGCAGTCGCTGACCATCCGTGCCCAGGCCGACCGCGAGAGCACCGTGATCGTGGCCGAAGCCGAGCGCGACGCCCAGCAGCTGCGCGGTGCCGGCGATGCCGATGCCGCCCGCATCTACGGCAAGGCCGGCTCGGCCGACCCGTCGTTCTACGCCTTCTACCGCAGCCTGGAGGCCTACCGTGGCTCCATGACCGACGGCAACGGCGTGATCGTGCTCGACAAGAACGACCCGTTCCTGCAGTACCTCAAGAGCGATCGCTGAGGCCGCAGGCGGTAGTCATCCACGGGGACCCGGTGCAGACCGGGTCCCCGTTTTGTTTGTGGAGATGTCATGAAAGATCTGTTCTCGGCCCTGTGCATGGTCGCCGTGCTCGAAGGCCTGTTCCTGTTCGCCGCCCCGTTGGCCTGGAAGCGCATGGCCGAGCAGCTGCTGATGCTGCGCAGCAGTGCCCTGCGCACCTGGGGCGGGGTGATCCTGCTGGCGGGCCTCACTACCCTGTGGTGGCTCAAGCACTGAAAGGGTTCCCGCCATGCGCTCGTTGGTAGTGCCGGCCGCTGGCCGGCTCCAGGCCATCCTGCGAGCCGGCCAGCGGCCGGCACTACCGAACGGCTTGGAGCCGGCCAGCGGCCGGCACTACCGAAAGCTCTGGAACCGGCCAGCGGCCGGCACTACCGCCTTGGAACCGGCCGTTGGCCGGCTCCATCCCGCGGCGGTCCTGACCGGCCGGTGAAGTCCACCGGCCGCCGGGGTGGCAGCAGCCACCGGAAACCCGGATAATGCACAAAAGCCGGACGGGCACTCTGTTTCAGAGTCACTCGTCCGGCTTTTTCCGTGTCTGGGTACCCCAGCGTCGGCGCGCTCCCCGCTGGAGCCCGCCACCCCGCGCTGATCGGCCACCCCGGCATGGTCCCAAACCCGCGGCCCCGATGGCCGCACAAAAACCAGGAGTTACCCGTCATGGGTCAGTCAGTTGTCGTGTTGGGTGCCCAGTGGGGCGATGAAGGCAAGGGCAAGATCGTCGATCTGCTCACCGAGGAAATCGGCGCTGTCGTGCGCTTCCAGGGCGGCCACAATGCCGGCCACACGCTGGTCATCAATGGCAAGAAGACCGTCCTGCACCTGATTCCGTCGGGCATCCTGCGTGAAGACGCGCTGTGCCTGATCGGCAACGGCGTGGTGATCTCCCCGGCTGCGCTGCAGAAGGAAATCGCCGAGCTGGAAACCTCCGGCGTGGAAGTGCGTTCGCGCCTGAAGATCTCCCCGGCCGCGCCGCTGATCATGCCGTACCACATCGCCCTGGACCAGGCGCGCGAACGCGCTGCCGGCGGCAAGGCGATCGGCACCACCGGCCGTGGCATCGGCCCGGCGTACGAAGACAAGGTGGCGCGTCGCGGCATCCGCATCGCCGACCTGCATTACCCGGCCCAGCTGGAAGAACTCCTGCGTACCGCGCTGGATTACCACAACTTCGTGCTGACCAATTACCTCAAGACCGACGCGGTCGACTTCCAGAAGACCTACGACGAAGCACTGGCCTTCGGCGAATACGTCGAGCCGATGAAGTCCGACGTTGCCGGCATCCTGCACGACCTGCGCAAGCAGGGTAAGCGCGTGCTGTTCGAAGGCGCCCAGGGCGCCCTGCTGGACATCGACCACGGCACCTACCCGTACGTCACCAGCTCCAACACCACCGTTGGCGGCGCGCTGGCCGGTGCCGGCGTCGGCGCGGACGCGATCGATTACGTGCTGGGCATCGCCAAGGCCTACGCGACCCGCGTCGGCGGTGGTCCGTTCCCGACCGAGCTGGACGATGAAGTCGGCCAGGGCATCCGCGACCGCGGTGCCGAGTACGGCGCCTCGACCGGCCGCCCGCGTCGTTGCGGCTGGATGGACATCGTCGCGCTCAAGCGCGCCGTCGCCATCAACGGCATCAGCGGCCTGTGCATCACCAAGCTCGACGTGCTCGACGGCATGGAAAAGCTGAAGGTCTGCATCGCCTACGAATACCGCGGCAAGCGTACCGAATACGCCCCGCTGGACGCGCAGGGCTGGGAAGAATGCACGCCGGTGTACCTGGAGTTCCCGGGCTGGACCGAGAACACCCACGGCATCACCAACTGGGACGACCTGCCGCCGGCCGCCCGCGCCTACCTGCGCGCGCTGGAAGAGCTGGCCGGTTGCCCGGTCAGCATCGTTTCCACCGGCCCGGACCGCGACCACACCATGGTCCTGCAGGATCCGTTCGCCTGATCAGGCGCGTAGTGCCGGGCCATTCCCGGTATGGCGTAACGGTGTAAGGCGTAAAGAAAAGCCCCGCGCAAGCGGGGCTTTTTCGTTGCCAAGCCCGGGTCAGCGCCGGCCGATGCCCATCTGCAGTTCCGACAGTTCCAGATTCTCATCGTGGTTGGCATCCAGGGTCTGGAAACGCATCTGCGATGAGCGACGCATCTCCTCGGCACTCAATTCGCCGTCGCCGTTGAGGTCGGCGATGCGGACCCATTCGGCGGCCGAGAACTCGCCATCACGTTGCGGGCCGAGCACCGCCTGCACTTCCTCCACGCTCACCCGGTAATTGTGATCCGCATCGACCAGGCGGAAGAAGGCATCTCCGTCGTACTCATCGCGACTGACCTTGCCGTCGCCATTGCGGTCCAGCATCGCGAAACGATCCGGCGCGGTGGCGGGCAGATCCTGCGCCGCGGCAACACTTGCGGCGACAGCGCCGCATAGAAGGAGCAGGGCAACGCGGTGCGCGAGCATCATCACAGGTGTCTCCAGACCGCAGGGGAGGGGGGCATGTCTTCAGCACGCAGTGTCCGCCGCGTCGATGCGCGGGGCAACGGCAATTTCCCGCATTCGCGCCAGTAGTTTTACTGGTTGCCCGCAGCCATCGGACCGCAGTGACCACGCCCGCCAGCGCGGGGCCATGGCATGCTGTGCACCTCACCAATCAGCAGGGCAGACCGGGTGTCTGAAGATCACGTGGCCACCGGCATGAGCAGCGCGGACCGCGCGTTGCATGCGGTGGTGTCCGAGCTTGAAGCGCTGTTGCGCGGCGACGGGGAAACCCACTGGGCCGACTGGATGCAGCGGGTCATCACCCAGCTTGAGCAGGGCGATCCAGGCGCGCCGGAGAGCGTGCTGCGCGCCTATGGCGGCATGGGGTCGTTCAATGATGTTGCGTTGGGCCTGGATTACAGCAACGGCCACTTCCAGTGGCGCGCAGACGCGGGTGAACTCAATGAGCGCCTGGATGCACTGCGCGGTCGCGCCTGGCAACTGGCGCGGGCGATCCGGGACGCCCCCCCGGTACGCGTTGATCAAAGGGCCTGCTGTCCCTTCAACACCGGATAAGGATTGATCGATTCGCCTTTCCACCACTGCTTTTCCGGACCCAGTACATGGATCTCGAAATGCAGGTGGGGCGCCTCGGGACTGGCGTTGCCGGTGCTGCCGACATAGCCGATCACCTCACCGCGCTTGATCGTCTTCTTCTCGGCCAGCCCATCGGCATAGCGGTCCAGATGCGCGTAGTAGTAACAGTAACGGCCGCTTGGTTCGAACTGGTACACCGTCAGTCCGCCCCGCACGCTGTCGAACAGTTTCTCCACCGTCCCGTCTGCGACGGCCAGCACCGGCGTCCCGTTTGGCGCCAGGATGTCGATCGCATCATGCACGCGGCCTTCGCTGCGCGCATCGGTGAAGGTGTCCTGCAGCTGATCCGCACCGATGCCCTGCACGGGCAGCAGCAGCGCTCCGGCCGCGCTCGCCGGTGCGGGTGCGGCACTTCCCGCGTCCGGCGCGGGCGGTGTGGCTGAGGTGCCGGTGGGCACCGGCGTCGTGGCCGGCGTAGGCGGCGGGGCATCAAGCGCAGCACGGGCCGAACTCGTGGCCGAGCCCACCTTGGCCGGTTCGGCGGCGCCGAGCCGGGATGAGGGGCCCGGCCCCAGCAGCCAGTAACCGACCACGCCGATCACCAGTCCCACGGCCAGCAGTCGAAAGGTCTTCATGGCTTACTCCTGCATCACGACCGGTACCGAGGCATCGACCGCGGCGGCGACCTGCAGCGCATCCCAGTTGGTCATGCGCACACAGCCGTGCGATTCGGTCTTGCCGACATGGCCGGGTTCGGGCGTGCCGTGCAGGCCGTAGTGGGGCTTGGAGATGTCGATCCACACCACGCCGACCGGATTGTTCGGGCCCGGCGGCAGGACCGCCTTGCTGTCGCCCGCCTTGGCATCCCAGAACAGTTTGGGGTTGTAGTGGAAGGTGGGATCGCGGGAGATGCCGAGGATCTTCCATTTCCCGATCGGCAGCGGGTCATGCTTGCTGCCCGAGGACACCGGGAACTGCGCGTAGACCTTGCCGTCCGTATCGAACAGCCGCAGCGTGGAGTCGGATTTGTCGATCACCAGCTTGCTGGCCTTCGGCAGCGGGGCGGCCGCGATGTTGGGCACCTGGATCACGCTGCCGGCCTTGCCCAGGTCGACGCCGGGATTGAGCGTCTTCAACAGCTCGGGGGAGGCGTGGAAGCGTTCGCCCAGCGCTTCTTCGATCGAACCGAAGCCCAGGGTTTTCAGCTTGGCCTGCGCGGCCGGACCCTTGGGCACCGGCTGGAACGGACCGGCCACGTCTTCCGCGGTGAGCGTGTAGCGCACCAGCGGCGGGGCGGCATCGGGCTGCAGCGCCTGCCAGGTGGCATCGTCCAGGTCCCCACTGACCTTCAGCCCGCGGGCGGCCTGGAAGCCGGACACGGCGCGCTTCTGGTTGGAGCCGCGCTCCCCATCGATCTGGCCGGGGGAGAAGTGCGCGCGGTCCAGCAGCACCTGCGCATGCAGATCCGAGCGTGGCCCGGTCGCCAGCGGCGTCGCGTCGGCGTCCGGGATCGCGGCGGGCGCGGGTGCCGTCTGTGCGACCGCCCAACCGGAGCAGACCCCCAGGGCGAGGGCGAGCGCGGTGAGGCGGGCGATACGGTGCAGGCGAAGGGACATCGGCAACTCCAGCGGGAACGTGTTTCCACCATGCCTGCCGGGCGTGCGCACTTGCCGTGAAAACCCTGACGGGGGGCTGAGCGGCGACGCGGGAGCAACGCCGAGGTTATGTGAATCCATTCACAGCGGGCTCACGGCCGTCGGTCAAGGCGCTGGGTCTGACGCCGATACCAGCCCACCCCCCACGTTTTCGGATGTCTCATGGAATTTTTGCGGAAGGTCAGCGTTGTCTGGCGTCTAGGTATGGGCTTTGGCCTGTTGTTGCTGCTGGTCGCGGCCGTCGTCGCCACCGGCGCCACCGGTAGCGCGGTACAGAAGCGCGCGATGCAGCAGGTGGTCGAAGTCAACGTGGCCAAGGTGCGGCTGCTCTCGGACATGCTCGATGCCAACAACCAGATGATGGTCGTGCGCCGGGAGATGCTGCTCCGCCAGGGCGACGGTCTGGCCGAGGATGAGGCGCGCATCGCCGCGCTGGTCGCGCGCTATGAAGCCAGCTGGGCCGCCTACCAGGCCTTGCCCGCGCAGCCGGAAGACAAGGCCGTCGGTGACGCCATCGCGGCCGCCCGCGCGGTGGCGCGTCCGCTCAACAAGCAGATGAGCGAACAGCTGCAGCAGGGCGATGTCGCCGCTGCCACGGCCCTCACCCTGGGCGCCGTGCAGGCCGCTGCCAATGGCTGGAACCAGGCGCTCAGCGATGGCGTGGTCTACGAGGAAAAGGAAAGCCGCCAGGCCGCTGCCGAAGCGATCCGGTTGGGCGAGCGGACCCTGCTGCAGCTGCTGGTGCTGGGCGCGATCGCGCTGGTGGTCGGCATCGCCGCCTCCGTGCTGATCGGGCGCAGCCTGACCGGTCCGCTGGCGCGCGCCGTCGGCCTGGCCACCCGGATGGCCAGGGGTGATCTGGCCCATGACGTCCATCTGGGCGGCCGCGATGAGATCACCCAGCTCGGCAACGCAATGGCCACCGTTCGCCAGAGCGTCCAGGGCGCGATCACCGCGCAGCTGGACATGGCCCGCCAGCATGAGGCCGGTGCCATCAGCCATCGCATGGACGAAACGGCCTTCCCGGGCGACTTCGGTCGGATGATCCGCGCCACCAACGAGCTGGTCGGTTCGCACGTGGCCGTCGAGTTCCACATGGTCGAGGTGATGCAGCGCTACGCCATCGGCGACCTGAGCCGTGATCTGGACAGCTACCCGGGCGAGAAGGCCGTGCTGACCACCACCATGGCCACCGTCAAGGCCAGCCTGATGGCGATCAACCAGCAGATCGAGACACTGGCCTCGGCTGCCCGTGCCGGCGACTTCTCCGTGCGCGGCGATGCGCCGGCGTTCCAGTTCCAGTTCCGCGCGATGGTCGCCCAGCTCAACGGGATGATGGCCAGCTCGCAGGCCAGCATCGCCGACCTGTCGCAGGTGCTGCGCGCGATCTCCACCGGCGATCTGACCTCGCGGATGGATGGCCACTACGAAGGTGTGTTCGCGCAGATGCGCGACGATGCCAATGTCACCGCGGTGCAGCTGACCGGTATCGTGCAGCAGATCCAGGGCGCGGCCGGCAGCATCAACGATGCCGCGCAGGAACTGGCGGCCGGCCACCATGACCTGTCGCGCCGGACCGAGCAGCAGGCAGCCAACCTGGAAGAAGCGGCGGCCTCGATGGAGGAGCTGACCTCCACGGTCCGGCAGAACGCCGAGCTGGCCAACCAGGCCGACCATGAAGCCCATGCGGCGGGTGCGGCGGTCAAGGCGACCGAGCAGGCGATCGCGCAGATGGCCGCGGTGATGAGCGAGATCGACCAGTCCTCGGCGCGTATCGCCGAGATTTCCTCGGTGATCGACGGCATCGCCTTCCAGACCAACATCCTTGCCCTGAACGCGGCCGTTGAAGCGGCCCGTGCCGGTGAGAACGGACGCGGCTTCGCGGTCGTGGCGACCGAGGTACGCACGCTGGCGCAGCGCGCCGGCACGGCGGCCAAGGAGATCAAAGACCTGATCGATGAGTCCAGCAGCAAGGTCAAGACCGGGCTGAGCGTCACCGTGCAGTCCGAAGCGGCGATCGCCCGCCTGACCCAGGCCAGCTCGCGCACCAATCAGCTGATGAGCGACATTGCCGCCGCGACCAAGGAACAGGCCGCCGGCATCGAGCAGGTCAACCAGGTGGTCGTGCAGATGGACCAGGTGACCCAGCAGAACGCTGCGCTGGTGGAAGAAGCCACCGCCGCCAGCCGCGCGCTGGAAGAACAGGCGTATGCACTGACCGAATCGGTGGCGGTGTTCAAGCTGGACAACAGCGCGGCAAGCCTGCGTCGCCCGGCGACACTGCAGGCAGCATGACGGCCCCTGCGCGCTGAGTAATACAGAAAAGCCCCGCATCGGCGGGGCTTTTCTCATGCCGATCCGGCCGCCCGACGCAGCGGCGCGCCCCGCTCAGTCGTCGTTTTCTTCGGCGGCTTCGCGACCCTGCTGGCGGATCAGCGCTTCTTCGCGCGCATCGTTGATGGCATGGCGTACGCCATCCAGATCGATGCTGCTTTCATCCTGCTCGAATTCACCGGTCAGCACGCTGTCCGGTAGCAGATCGCCAGCCTCGAACAGCGCCCACATCTCCTCGCCGTACCAGGTCTCCAGCAGCTCCGGCGCCCAGCGGCCCAGGTACGCGGTGAGGTTGTTGACGTCGCGCAGCAGCATCGTGCGTGCGGCATTGTTGCCCGCCGCACTGACCACCTGCGGGAAATCGATCACCACCGGGCCTTCCGGGCCAACCAGCACGTTGTACGGCGACAGATCGCCGTGGATCAGGCCGCAGCACAGCATGCGCACCACCTGGCGGACCAGGATCTGGTGGAACTGGCGTGCCTGCTCCGGGCTCAGTTCAACCTCACCCAGGCGCGCGGCGGAATAACCCTCGGCATCGGTGACCAGCTCCATCACCAGCACGCCGTGGAAGTAGCCATACGGCTCGGGTACGCGCACGCCGGCATCGCGCAGCTGGTACAGCGCATCGACTTCGGTGTTCTTCCAGGCCGCTTCCTGCTGCTTGCGGCCGTAGTTGCTGGCCTTGCCCACGGCGCGCGCTTCGCGGCTGCCACGGACCTTGCGGCCTTCCTGGTACTGCACGCGCTGCTGGAAGCTGCGCTGCGCCATGTCTTTGTAGACCTTCGCGCAGCGCACATCGTCGCCGCTGCGGACCACGTATACCGCTGCTTCCTTGCCGCTTTTGAGCGGGCGGAGCACTTCATCGATCACGCCGTCGTCGATCAGCGCCTGCAAGCCTTGGGGGGTCTTCACGGTATCTCGGGAATCGGCTGGCGCGGGGCCTGCCCTGGAGGGGGAGGGATTTTCGCATCTTCGGGCCGATGGAGCCATCGACACGGCACTCGGCCGCCGGATTGTTCAGCTGTGTGCACGCCCGGGCGGGCTTGAAATCTGATTCACATCCGGCGCGCAGGCTGGGATCACTTTCCCAAGGAGTGCCCCGCCCATGATGCTGTCCCTGTTGCGCCGTACCGGTGTTGTGCTGGCCTTTTTGCTGGCCGTTCCCTCGCTCCACGCCGGCCCGGCGGCGGCCGAGACGGTGCTCATCGTGGTCAGCGGCGAGGGCCGCGACGAAGGCAAGACCCGCCCCGGGTTCGAGATGGACGAATTCGCCCAGGCCTACCTGATCTTCCGCGACAACGGCCTGGCCGTGCAGGTGGCCAGCCCACGCGGCGGGCCGGTGGAGGCCGACAAGTTCGATGCCAAGGAGCCCTTCAATGCACGGGTCCTTGCCGATCCGGCTGCGGCCGCGTTGCTGGCCGACACCCGCGCCACCGCCACCCTCCGGGCGGCCGACTATGCGGCCGTCTACGTGGTCGGGGGCAAGGGGGCGATGTTCGATCTGCCCGCCGATGCCGCACTACGCGGTCTGCTGGGCACGATGTACGATCGCGGCGCGGTGGTCGCGGCGGTCTGTCACGGCCCGGCTGCGCTGGTGGACGTGCGGCTGGCAGACGGAACGCTGCTGGTCGCCGGGCGACGCATGACCGGCTTCACCAACGCAGAGGAGGGCGTGTTCGGCAAGCGCTGGGCGAAGGAGTTCCCGTTCCTGCTGGAGACGGCCCTGCGCGAGCGCGGCGCGCGCTGGGAACAGGCGCCGCTGATGATGCCCAGACTGGTGGTGGACGGACGCCTGATCACCGGGCAGAACCCGTATTCGACACCGGCGGTCGCCGAGGCGATCGTGCGGGCCACCGGCCGCACGCCGATCGCGCGCACGCCGTGGCGCGATGAGGCCAGCATGGCGTTGGTGCAGCGCCTGCTGGCCGGTGAAGGGGAGGCGGTCAAGCGCGAGCTGGCCAGCAATCGTACGGGCTATCACGATCAGCTGATCGGCGTGCTCGGCTACTACCAGCTGCAGGCCGCGCAGGACGATGCGGCGGTACGTGACGCGCTGTCGATCATGCAGCTGGCGGCCCCGTACATGAGCGAACCGCAGCTGCCGCTCGGCATCGCACAGGCGCATTGGCGGCTGGGCGAGGTGGCCCAGGCGCGCACGGTACTCGGCAAACTGCTGGAAACCCACCCGGACATGGCCGAAGCTAAGCAGCTCAAGGACACGATCGAAGGCTGACCCATGGACGATGGCCTGCACATCCTGGTGATCGAGGACAACCCGGCGCTGCGCGCCGGCATGGCCACGCTGCTGGAGGCCCGCGGCCATCGCGTGGCCTTCGCCGCCGATGGCCGCAGCGGCCTGCAGATGGCGCTGGAAGCGCCGCCGGATGTGCTGGTGCTGGACCTCACCCTCCCGGGCATGGATGGCCTGCGCGTGTGCAGCCATCTGCGTGAGCAGGCCGACCGTCACATCCCGATCCTGATGCTGACCGCGCGCGACACGCTGGCCGACAAGCTGATCGGCTTCCAGGCCGGTGCCGATGATTACCTGGTCAAACCGTTCGCAGGCGAGGAACTGCTGGCGCGATGCCTGGCATTGGCCCATCGACACGGCCGACGCGACGGGCATGTGCTGCGTATCGGATCCCTCGGCATCGACCGCCGTAGCGGCGCCGTGTGCCGCGGTGAGCAGGCGATCGAGTTGCCGCAGACCGCCTATCGGCTGCTGGTGCTGCTCGCCGAAGCCTGGCCGCGCACGGTGACCCGCAGCGAGTTGATCCGGCGTCTCTGGGGCGATGAGGCGCCGCCGTCGGATCCGCTGCGCTCGCATCTTTACCTGCTGCGCCAGGCGTTGGACAAACCGTTCAAGCGGGCGATGCTCAGGACCGTGCACGATGTCGGCTTCAAGCTGGAGGCCGATGCATGACGGCACGGGTGCATCGCCTGCGCAACCGGTTGATGCTGGCCTTCGCGGTGTTCGCGCTGGCGGTGGCCGGCCTGTTCGGCCTGTACGTGGCGGTATTCGTGTACAGCGTGGAGGATCGCTTCTTCGATGCGATGCTTGAGCAGGAAGCGCAGCTGCAGTTGGATCAGCGGGCCACCCGTGGGACGTGGTCGCCGCCGCGCAACGCCTTCATGACGATCCACGACAGCCCTGCCACGTTTCCGTCCGATCTCAAGGCCGCCTTCGATGCCGAGCCGTGGCGCCGCGAGATGGCCGGTGCGCAGGGGCGGCACTATCACCTGCGGGCGGTGACGCCGGACGGGGCAGGTACGCCGGGGTGGCTGGTCGCCGAGGTCAGCCAGCAGCTGGTGGTGCGGCCGATGCGCAGCCAGATTCTGGCGCTGCTGGCCTGGTCCGGCCTGGCCGTGGTGATGATCGCCCTCCTGGCTGGCGCATGGCTGGCTCGACGTACCACGCGTCCCTTGTCGAAGCTGGCGTCGCTGGTCGATGGCATGGCGCCGGACAGGTTGCCGGTGGGGTTCGCCGGGGACTTCCCCGATGACGAGGTCGGCGTGCTCGCCCGCGGCCTGGACAATCTGAGCGGGCGCGTGCGTGCCTTCATTGCGCGCGAGCATGCCTTCACCCGTGATGCCAGCCATGAGCTGCGCACGCCCCTGGCGGTGATCCGCAGTGCCACCGAACAGCTGGCCAGCGAACCCGGCCTGTCGGAGGCTGGGCGGCGGCAGCTCGCGCATGTGCAGCATTCGGCGCGTCAACTCGAACAGACCGTGATCACCCTGCTGACACTGGCCCGCGAAGAGAACGTGGAACAGGATGCGATGCCACTGGCGGTGCTGCCGGTGCTGGAACAGGTGGTGGTCGAGCAGGCCGCGCTGCTGGATGGCAAGCCGGTGGAGGTGCGGGTCGACGTACCGGCCGACGTGCGCCTGCCGGTGCCGGGCCCGGTGCTGCACATGCTGCTGGCCAATCTGGTTGGCAACGCGTTCGCGCATACCCGTTCGGGCGAGGTGCGCATCGAGGTGGCGAGCGGGCGGCTTCGGATCCGCAACACCGCCCTGGCGGGCGATCCCGAGGCGATCATGCGGCCGTTCACCAAGGGCGAGGGCAGTGCCGGGTTCGGGCTCGGCCTGGCGATCGTGCAGCGGCTGTGCGACCGCTTCGCCATCGACCTGCGTATCGAAGGGACCGAGCACGCAACGGTGGCCAGTTTCAGCGTTCAGTGAGGCGAGGCGGCATGGCGGCCGCGGCGACCGGGGCACACCCGGGGCGGGCCCGCTTCCGTCCATCGCCAAAGTGCGCGATGCTCTGCCGAACGGGGGAGGGGCGCATGGGCAGCAGGGACGAGGGCAGCATTGACGGGGATGTCCCGGCCGAGCAGACGCCGACCGATTGGTCGTTGCTGCCGATCACGCATGGCAACGAAGATTCGATGGTGGCCGTGATCTGGCGCCTGCTGCGGCAGGAGCCGGCCTTGATGGTGAGCGCGGGATATGTGTTCCTCTCCGTGCTGGGGCTGTGGTCGAGCTTCTTTTTCTATTTCAAATTCCGGCTGTCGATCCTGGACTACCTGCAGGTCAGTGATTTCCTGGTCGCCGGGCTGCGCGATCCCGCCTACCTGTTGATCCTGTTGCTGGGGGCCCTGCTTGCCGTGGTGCTGGGCTGGCCGGAGACGCTGCGGCGGCGCAACCCTGCCAAGGTGGCACGCCTGCGCGCGCGGCACTGGGGATGGCGGATGCTGTTCTCGGAATCGCCGTGGATGAACTGGGAATTCTCCGGGCTGCGCCCACTGACCGGCATGTGCATTGCGGTGGTCTGCTTCATGGCATTCGGCGCGGCGCTGTATGCCCTGAGCACGGCCGAAAAGATCCTCGATGGGAAGGGCGGTACGCCCGTGCAGGTCGTGCTCGCGGGTGACGCGGCCGCGCTTCCCGGCACCGCGAAGCTGCTGGGATCCAGCAGCGCGTTCGTGTTCCTGTGGTGGCCGGCGCAGCGGCGGGCAGAAGCCGTGCCGATCGGCTCGATCCGCCGGCTGCAGTCGATGCCCTTGCCGGCGAAGCCGGTAGCGCCCAAGCCGGTCACGCCGTCGGCGCAGCCCACTGCCGCCGCGAAACGGTAAGCAGCACTGCCTGCGCCCTGCCGCATGCTGCCTCAGGCAGCACGCGGCAGGGCCCGGCGTGTAGATCAGGCGTTGCTGGCGGCTCCTTTACGGGCGCCCGTTGGTACCTTTTTCGCAGACGTCCCGGCGGCGGTTTTCGACGCTGCTTTTCGGGGGGCCTGCTTTGCAGCGGTCTTCTTTGCCGCTTTTTTCACGGCCTTCTTGACGGCGGGTGTTGGCGTCGCCTTTTTCGCGGCCTTCTTCGTCGCAGCCTTCTGTGCAGCGGTCTTTTTTACCGCTGCCTTCTTCGTCGCCGACGCTTTCGTTGTCCGGGTTGCAGTTTTCTTCGCGCTGCCGCCCTTCCTGCCGCCACCATCCTGCTTGTTGACCGTGGCCCAGGCGATGCGCTCGGCGGCGGCACCGCTGCGCCCCTGGTCTTTCTCGCTTTCCTCGATGTGCCCGGCTTTGCGCTTCTGCGTGTCGGTATAGCTGGATTTATCACCCCGTGGCATGGACGTGCTCCTGTGTGGTGATGACGAAAGCGCCGCTCAGGCGAGCGTGCGCACCTTCGGTTCGCGGGCCCACTGGCGGGTAGCGGCGGCGGCGAGGAAGGCCTTGGCATCCTCGGCCTCGACCACCCCGGCATCGTTGCCGACCCGGGCAACCTTCAGCAGCGCCTGTGCGCCGTCATCGGCGGCGATCGCCTTCAGATGGGCCCAGGCGTCGCTGACGAAATCGATCGCGGCCGATTCCCTGCTCAGCTTCTTGGCGGCGTCGTTGCTCAGCACCACGGCGACCGCATCGAACACCACCGAGGGCGTGCCCGCCAGCTGACCATCGGCGGCCAGCGTCTTGCCGTCGCTGAGTTTGGCGCCACCGATCTTCGGCGCGACCAGCTTCACGCTCGCCCCGGCCTTGTCGGCCGCCTTGCGCAGGTTGGCGATCAAGGCCGCGTCGGAGCCTTCGTCGAACAGGATGCCGATGCAGCGGCCTTTGAGCAGGTCCTTGGTGCGGCCGATGATGCGCACTTCCGGCGCCTTCGGGAAATCCTGTGCCGGGGTCTGCGTGGCGGCCGGCTCGGGCAGCGCCGGCATCGCCAGACCGTCGGCCACGCGCTTGGCCAGTGCATCGTCGATGTTGCGCAGGTGGCTCACGGTGCGCTCGCGCACCTTGACCGTCTCCACCTTGGACAGCTCGAACACCAGCGCCGAGGCCAGATGCGCCTGCTCCGGCGCCTCCAGGCTACGAAAGAACATGCGGGCCTGGCTGTAGTGATCGGCGAAGCTCTCCGCGCGCACGCGGCCCTTGCGGCCGTCATCCGGCGCGGTGGCGTGACTGGGGAAGCCGTCGACGCTCTCACGCGGGCTGTCGCCCTGCAGCGAACTCGGATCGTAGGCGACCCGGCCCTTCGGGATGTTCATCTGCATGTGGCCGTCGCGCTGGTGGTTGGCGAACGGGCACTTGGGCGCGTTGACCGGGATCTGGTGGAAATTCGGGCCGCCCAGGCGGCTGAGCTGGGTATCCAGATAGGAGAACAGGCGGCCCTGCAGCAGCGGATCGTTGCTGAAGTCGATGCCCGGCGGCACGTTGGCCGGGCAATAGGCGACCTGCTCGGTCTCGGCGAAGAAGTTGTCCGGCCAGCGGTCCAGCACCATCCGTCCGATCACGGTCAGCGGCACCAGCGACTCGGGAATGATCTTGGTCGAATCCAGGTGATCGAACGGGAAGGCCTCGGCCTGTTCCTCGGTGAACAGCTGCACCGCCAGCTCCCACTCGGGGAAGTCGCCGGCGGTGATCGCCTCGAACAGGTCGCGCCGGTGGAAATCGTTGTCCGCGCTCTGCAGCTTGACGGCCTCGTCCCACACCGTGGACTGGATGCCCAGCTTCGGCCGCCAGTGGAATTTGACGAAGGTCGACTCGCCGGCATCGTTGATCAGCCGGAAGCTGTGGATGCCGAAGCCTTCGATGGTGCGCAGCGAGCGCGGGATCGTGCGGTCGCTCATCGCCCACATGATCATGTGCATCGATTCGGGCATCAGCGAGACGAAATCCCAGAAGGTGTCGTGCGCGCTGGCCGCCTGCGGGAAGGCACGGTCCGGCTCCATCTTCACTGCATGGATCAGGTCGGGGAACTTGATCGCGTCCTGGATGAAGAACACCGGGATGTTGTTGCCGACCAGATCCCAGTTGCCTTCCTTGGTGTAGAACTTGACCGCGAAGCCACGCACATCGCGCGGCGTATCCACCGAGCCGGCGCCGCCAGCCACGGTGGAGAAGCGGGTGAACAGGGGGGTGCGCACGCCGACTTCGCTGAGGATCCGGGCGCGGGTGTACTCACCCAGCGAGCGGGTAAGTTCGAAGTAGCCGTGTGCGGCGCTGCCGCGCGCATGCACGATGCGCTCGGGGATGCGCTCATGGTCGAAGTGGGTGATCTTCTCGCGCAGGATGAAGTCTTCCAGCAGGGTCGGCCCGCGCGGGGTGGCCCGCAGCGAATTCTGGTTGTCACCGACCGGGATGCCCTGGTTGGTCGTCAGGACGGGATGGCCATTGCCCGCGCGCTGGTGCAGTTCATCCCCTTCGCCGCGGGCGTCGGTGGCGGGTGCGGGGGCGTTCTTCGTGCTTTTCTTGCTGGCGGCCATGAGGCGACTCCGGGAGCTGGCGGGAAGGGGATCGCCTCACACTGGCGGCCGGGGCGTTAATCGAGGGTGCGAAAACCGGGCGCTGCTTGCACCCGCGCTTCACATGCGGCGCCCGGGCGCTGGGTGACGCGCGTGCGGGCAGGTATCCTTGGGCGCGTCTTCCCCTGTTCTTCCCGACCGCATGCGCGTTGAACCCGCCGACATCGAAGCCCTGTTTGATGCGATCCCCGACGTCCTGTTCTTCATGAAGGACTGCGACGGGCGCTATACGCACATCAACCAGACCATGCTGCGTCGGCTGGGGCTGAAATCCCGCAAGGACGTGATCGGGCGCACCGCAGCGGAGATTTACCCAACCGGTCTGGGGGCCGATTACGCCACCCAGGATGAGCAGGTGCTGGCGGGCAAGGTCATCGAGAACCTGATGGAACTGCATCTGTTCGCCAACCGCGAGCCGGGCTGGTGCCTGACCTGCAAGCGGCCGCTGCTGGTGGATGGGCAGATCCGCGGGCTGATCGGGATCTCGCGCGACCTCGGCCAGAAGGACAGCCTGGGCACCCAGTACGAACAGCTGCGCCTCGCGCTGGCACATCTGAATGCGCATTACGCCGAGAACGTGCGCATGCAGACCCTGCTGGACATCACCGGGTTCTCGCTATCCAAACTGGAGCGCACCTTCCGCAAGGTGTTCCAGATGACCCCGCAGCAGGTGCTGACCCGTCTGCGCATCCAGATGGCGGTACACCTGCTGCATGGCCCGGACAGCATCGCCAGCATCGGCCAGGCCTGCGGTTTCACCGACCAGAGCGCGTTCACCCGCAAGTTCAAGGCCGAGGTCGGGCTGTCGCCACGGGCCTACCGTGCCCAGATCGGCGAGCGCGCCGCTGCCTGAGGCGGGGTGGGGCTTCCGGCCTATGCCGTCGCGCGGCCGACAGGGTATGGTGTCGCACTTGTTGCCTGCCAATCGATTCCGATGCCCGCATCCCAGACTCCGGCTCCTGCCACTCCGCCCGCCGATACCCGCCTGGGGCACGCGCTCAAGCCCCGCCAGCTGATCATGATGGGCCTGGGCAGCGCGATCGGCGCCGGCCTGTTCCTCGGCTCCGGGGTGGGCGTCCAGGCCGCTGGTCCGGCAGTCCTGCTGTCGTATCTGGTCGCCGGCGCGCTGGTGATCATCGTGATGAACGCGCTGGGCGAAATGGCCGCGGCCAAGCCGACCAGCGGCGCGTTCTCGGTCTACGCCGCCGACGCCATGGGCGCCACCGCCGGCGCGACGGTGGGGTGGCTGTGGTGGGTGCAGCTGGTGATCGTCATCGCCGCCGAGGCGGTAGGGGCGGCCGGGCTGCTCGCCACGGTCTGGCCGGCGATCCCGGTGCCGATGGCCGCGCTGGCCTTCATGCTGTTCTTTACGGCGATCAATCTGCTCGGGGTGAAGAACTTCGGCGAGTTCGAATTCTGGTTCGCCATCCTCAAAGTCGCCGCGATCGTCGGCTTCATCCTGATCGGCGTGGCCCTGCTGATGGGCTGGCTGCCGGACGTGGCTTCGCCGGGCCTGCGCAACTTCACCGAGCACGGCGGCTTCATGCCCAAGGGCCTGGCCGGAATCGGCGCGGCGTTGCTGGTGGTGGTGTTCGCCTTCGGCGGCACCGAGATCGTGGCCGTGGCCGCGGCCGAAACCGAAGATCCCGAGCGCAGCATCGCCCGCGCGATCCGCACCGTGGCCTGGCGCATCCTGGTGTTCTACATCGGCTCGTTGAGCGTGATCATCGCGGTGGTGCCGTGGACCAGCGAGGCACTGAAGTCGCCGTTTGCTGCCGTGCTGGAAGCCGCCAAGATTCCGGGCGCGGCGACGGCGATCACGCTGATCGCGGTGATCGCGCTGCTGTCGGCGCTCAATGCGAATCTGTATGGCGCCTCGCGGATGATGTACTCGCTGGCGCAGCGCCGCGAGGCCCCGGCGGTGCTGGGGTGGACCGATCCGCGCCAGGTGCCGATCATCGCGGTGCTGGCCAGTGTGCTGTTCGGTTTTGCGGCGACGGTGATGGAGCTGCTGTTCCCGGACAAGGTATTGCCGGTGCTGCTCAACATCGTGGGCTCGACGTGTCTGCTGGTCTGGACGATTTCGTTGTTGTCGCAGTTGATTCTGCGCCATCGTGCGAACCGGGATGGGACGCGGTTGCCGTTCCGGATGGCGGGGTATCCGTATCTGACGGTGATCGGGTTGGGGGTGCTGGCGCTGATTTTCGGTCTGTTGTTGTCCGAGGCGCATACGCGGTTGCAGTTCCTGTCGATGGCGGCGCTGACGGCGGTGATTGCGGCGAGCAGTGAGATTGCGCGCCGGGTGCGTGGTGGTCGGAACGGCTGACGTTCGACAGCCAACAGCCAACAGCCAACAGCCAACAGCCAACAGCCGTAGATTCGGGCCTCCGCTTGACTGGGCGGGCACGGGTGGGTTGTCGGGACCCGCTGCAAGTACGTCCTTGTAAGCTCGTATGCCGCCATCCATGGCGGCATACGGTCCCGCCAACCCACCCGTGCCCACCCCCTGACAGGGGGCTGGTGGGCAATGGGAAGTCAAAAGCACAACGCAGAACGCTGCCAAGCTGATGCCGGGCTGTTGGATGCACTGATGCTGGCAACTGGCAACACAACCCAACGCTCAAAGCTCAAAGTTCGACACTGGATACGCACTGCGTACTAGCAGTAGCACTTAGCACTTAGCACTTAGCACTTAGCACTTAGCACTTAGCACTTAGCACTTAGCACTTAGCACTTAGCACTTAGCACTTAGCATTGAACGTTGGGCGCCCATGCTGATGCTATGGACAGTCATCCGATGAGTGCATGAGGTGTTAGTGCTCGCCTCCGTTGCACGGCGATTGCGTTTGCTTTTTCAGAGGTAGCCGACCCACTGTCGAGGGCGGGGGTGTGCGGGTTGGCGGGACCGTTGGAGCGGCATGGATGCCGCTCACGAGCCTCAAGGGACGGATTTACGGCGTGTCCCGCGGACCCGCACACCCCTGCCATGCCACAGCATCTCGCCGACGTTGAGCTCGGCCGGTGCGCCAGATTGGGGGGGCATGAAGCAACACAAAAAACGGCCCGCTTGCGCGGGCCGTCTGCTGTTGCGTCAGGGCAGGGAGGCTTAGACCTCCACGCCCTCGTCTTCCTTGTACGCATCGACCGGGATGCAGGCGCACATCACGTTCTTGTCGCCGTAGACGTTGTCCACGCGTGCCACCGGCGGCCAGTACTTCTGCTGGCGCAGGCTGGCCAGCGGGAAGGCCGCCAGCTCGCGCGGGTAGGCGTGGGCCCACTCGCTGGCCGAGACCGCCGTGGCGGTATGCGGGGCGTGCTTGAGAGGGTTGTCCTCACGGTCCAGGCGGCCGTCTTCGATTGCCGCGATCTCCTCGCGGATCTGGATCATCGCGTTGATGAAGCGATCCAGCTCGTGCAGCGATTCGCTCTCGGTCGGCTCCACCATCAGCGTGCCGGCGACCGGGAAGCTCAACGTCGGGGCGTGGAAGCCGAAGTCGATCAGGCGCTTGGCCACGTCCTCGGCGCCGATGCCGGAGGTCTTCTCCAGCGGACGCACGTCCAGGATGCACTCGTGCGCCACCAGCCCGTTGCGGCCGGTGTACAGGGTCTTGAAGTGCGGGGCCAGGCGGGTGGCGATGTAGTTGGCGTTGAGCAGGGCCACCTGGGTCGCCTTGCGCAGGCCGGCGGTGCCCATCAGGGTGATGTACATCCAGCTGATCGGCAGGATCGAGGCGCTGCCGAAGCTGGCCGCGCTGACCATGCCGACATCGCCTTCGCCACCGAGCACCTTCGGCAGGAACGGGGCGAGGTGCGACTTGACCGCACACGGGCCGACGCCCGGGCCGCCGCCGCCGTGCGGGATGCAGAAGGTCTTGTGCAGGTTCAGGTGCGAGACGTCCGAGCCCCACTTGCCGGGCTTGGCCACGCCCACCAGGGCGTTCATGTTGGCACCGTCGGTGTACACCTGGCCGCCGTGCTTGTGCACGATCTCGCAGATCTCCACCACCTCTTCCTCGAACACGCCATGCGTGGACGGGTAGGTGATCATCAGCGCGGCCAGACGATCGCTGTACTTCTCCGCGTTGATGCGGATGTCGTCCAGGTCGACGTTGCCGTTGGCATCGGTCTTGGTCACCACGACCTTCATGCCGCACATCTGTGCCGAGGCCGGGTTGGTGCCGTGCGCCGAATCCGGGATCAGGCAGACGTCGCGATGGCCCTCGCCGCGCGAGCGGTGGTAGGCGCGGATCGCCAGCAGGCCGGCGTATTCGCCCTGCGCGCCGGAGTTCGGCTGCAGGCTGACCGCGTCATAGCCGGTGCACTCCACCAGCATCGCTTCCAGACCGTCGATCAGTTCCTTGTAGCCGGTGGCCTGGTCGGCCGGGGCCAGCGGGTGGATGTTGGCGAACTCCGGCCAGGTCACCGGGATCATCTCGGCGGTGGCGTTGAGCTTCATGGTGCAGCTGCCCAGCGGGATCATGGTGCGATCCATCGCCAGATCCTTGTCCGCCAGCGAACGCAGGTAACGCAGCAGTTCGTGTTCGCTGTGGTGGGTGTTGAACACCGGGTGGGTCAGGAAGGCGCTGGTGCGCACCAGATCGGCTGGCAACGCATCGGCGGTGGCCGCATCGAGCGCATCGACATCGACCGTGGCACCGAACAGCTGGCCAAGCGCGACGATGTCGGCGCGGGTGGCGGTTTCATCCAGGCTGATGCCGACCGCGTCGCTGTCGATCGCACGCAGGTTGATGCGTGCCGCAGCGGCCTTGGCGTGGATCGCCTTGGCGTCCACATCCTTGACGTGCAGGGTGTCGAAGAAGTGCTCGCCGACGTTGAGGCCGGCGCCGCGCAGTGCCGCGGCCAGGATCGCGGCCAGGCGGTGGGTGCGGCGGGCGATACGGGTCAGGCCGTCCGGGCCGTGGTACACGGCATACATCGAGGCCATCACCGCCAGCAGCACCTGTGCGGTGCAGATGTTGGAGGTCGCCTTCTCGCGGCGGATGTGCTGCTCGCGGGTCTGCAGCGTCAAGCGGTAGGCAGCGTTGCCCTGCGCATCGACCGAGACGCCGATCAGGCGGCCCGGCATCGAGCGCTTATAGGCATCGCGGCAGGCCATGAAGGCGGCATGCGGGCCGCCGAAGCCGAACGGCACGCCGAACCGCTGCGAGTTGCCGACCACGATGTCCGCACCCCATTCGCCGGGGGCGGCGATCAGGGTCAGCGCCAGCAGATCGGTGGCCACGGCGACCAGGCCGCCGCGCGCGTGCACGGCATCGGCCAGCGCCTTGTAATCGCCGATATGGCCGAAGGTATCCGGGTACTGCAGCAGCACGCCGTAGGCTTCGGCTTCCATCGCCTCGGCCGGGGTGCCCACGCGCAGCACGATGCCCATCGGCTCGGCGCGGGTGCGCAGCAGTTCCAGCGTCTGCGGGTGCACGGCGTCGTGCACGAAGAACGTATCGGACTTCGACTTGGCCGAGCGCTTGGCCAGCGTCATCGCTTCAGCCGCGGCGGTGGCTTCATCCAGCAACGAGGCGTTGGCGATTTCCATGCCGGTCAGGTCGGCGCACAGCGTCTGGAAGTTGATCAGCGCTTCCATGCGGCCCTGCGAGATCTCGGCCTGGTACGGGGTGTAGGCGGTGTACCACGCCGGGTTTTCCAGCACGTTGCGCAGGATCACGTTCGGGGTGAGCGTGCCGTAGTAGCCCTGGCCGATGAAGGTGCGGAACACCTGGTTCTTGTCGGCGATGGCGCGGATCTTGGCCAGTGCCTGCACTTCGGTCAGCGACTCGGGCAGGTCCAGCGGTGCCGGCGATTTGATCCCGGCCGGGACGATCGCATCGGTCAGCGCGTCCAGCGAGGCGTGGCCGACCACGTCGAGCATCTGCGCGATTTCGGCGTCGTTGGGGCCGATATGGCGTTCGACGAACGCGTGGCTGTGTTCAAGCTCGCGCAGGGAGGGGGTGTTCTGGGACATGGCTGGCATCTCGGAGAGTGGGCACGCACGTTCGGAAGGCGGCTGGGCCAGGGCGCGTCGCGGGCGACAGCGATCCACCGGACCTTGCGGTCTTCCTGGGTGCCCCTCTGTCCTTTTGCCTGAGAGTTTGGAAGCGCGCATCGGCGTGCTTCGTGCCCCTTCGGCGCCGGCACTCGCCGGTCTCTCCAGAGTTTTGGTACGGGTGGTATCGGGCCTGAGCGATTACGGGCGTTGCGCCTTCGGCAGCGGGTGTCCGCTTCTCCCACCATGTAGCGGGGCGATTATAGCCCAGCGCTTCGGCCCACTGGGCCTTTCCGGCACCTGAATACGGGCGCGCACGTGCGCCGGAAACCGTGCCCGGGCATGGTGCCAAGGGCTGCAAAGGCCTATGATCACTGGATCCTCGTATTCATCTGGCGCCGCCCGTTCCGGGCCAGGCGCCCGCCGTGCAATGCGCATGGCCGCTGACGGAAGCCCGCATGACGCCCGCCTCACCCTCGACCCGCCGCCTGGCCCTGCTGCTCGCAGGCCTGGCGATGTTCGGTCCGTTCTCGATCGACACCATTTTCCCGGCGTTCCTGTTGCTGGGCGAGCGCATGCAGGTGGACCAGGTCGCGGTGCAGCAGACCATCAGCGTGTACCTGCTGTTCTACGGCCTGATGAGCCTGGCGCACGGCCCGCTGTCGGATGCGTTCGGCCGCAAGCGCGTGATCATCGGCGGGCTGGTGCTGTTCATCGGCGCCTCGATCGGCTGTGCGCTGTCGCGGGACATGACCACCTTGCTGGTGTTCCGCGCGCTGCAGGGCGTGACCGCCGGTGTGGGTGTGATCGTCGGCCGCGCGGTGATCCGCGATCTGTACCACGGTGCCGACGCGCAGCGGTTGATGAGCCAGGTCTCGATGATCTTCGGCGTGGCCCCGGCGATCGCGCCGATCATCGGTGGCTGGATCCTGCTCGGCGGCGGCGACTGGCCGCTGATTTTCTGGTTCCTGGTGCTGTTCGGCGTGGTGTTGCTGCTGGCCACCGGCAAGTGGCTGCCGGAAACCCATCCGGTCGAGGCGCGCACGCCGCTGTCGATGCGGGAACTGCTGCGCAGCTATGCGCGGATGGGGTCCAACGCGCGCCTGCTGCGTCTGGCCGCGGCCGGCGCCTTCAACTTCTCCGGCATCTTCCTGTACATCGCGTCCGCGCCGGTGTTCGTGATGCAGCATCTGCAACTGGGCGAGGGCGGCTTTGCGTGGTTGTTCATCCCCACCATCGGCGGCATGACCATGGGCTCGTTCCTGTCCGGTCGGATGGCGGGCCGGCTCACCGCGCAGCGGCAGATCGCGATCGGGTTCGGGCTGTGTGCGGTCTCGGCGCTGTTGAACGTCGGTTACGTGGTGTCGGTGCCGCAGATCGCGCTGCCGTGGGCAGTGATGCCGATCTTCCTTGGCGGTGTCGGCATGGCGCTGATCTTCCCGATCCTGGCGCTGGCCGTGCTGGACATGTATCCGCGTCAGCGCGGCCTGGCCTCGTCCATGCAGATGTTCATCCAGCTGATGATCAACACCGTGGTGGCCGGCGTGGTCTCGCCGATGCTCAGCAGCAGTCCGGTGCATCTGGCGTTGGGCTACATGGGCTTCTTCGCGCTGGGCGGCTCGTTCTGGTACTGGGAACGGTATTGCGAGCGCCGCCGCGAAGTACTGACGCCCATCGAGTAGGCCACGCAGCTGGCGGGTCCCCCAGGGCCCGTGCGGTATCCTTTGCCCTTTCATGCAGTCCGGAAGTCCCTGATGTCGACCACCTCCAAACTGCGCCGCGACATCCGCCGGCGCCGTGAAACCCTGGCCGCCAACCGCGAGCAGGCCGCCACCCCGCCGGTCGAGCCGCATGCCGAACTGCGCGACCAGCAACGTACGCTGCTGGCCGGCGTGGTACGCCGTGATGGCGAGTGGGTGCTGGGCATGGATGGGCGTATCGCCGGCCAGACCACCAGCGCGGCACGCGTGCTGGCCTTGATCATGCAGGCCGCCGAACTGCACGAGCGGCAGGGCACGCCAGTCCGGCTGGTGTACTCGGACGTGTTGAAGGATGCCGCGCACGCCGAGGCCAAGGCCGATGGCATGGACTTCGAGCAGTTCAAGACCGAGCTGGCGGCCGCCCTGAAACCCAAGTCGTAGCGCCACGCCACGTGTGGTTGCAGGTGTCCCGGCCCATCGAGGCCGGACGCAGGCCACAGCGTCAGGGACAAAAAAACCGGCCTTTCGGCCGGTTTTTTCGTTGCGGGCTGCGGCCGGGCAGGGCCCGGCCCAACCCATGGGTTACGGTGCCCCGGGCGCCGTCGGTGCGGCCGGGGCCGCAGCGGTGGCCGCCGGCACCTGCCACCCACACATCTGGCCCTGGTTCTGCTGCTTGAGCCACTCGTTGACCGGGGTGAAGTACTCGATCATCGGGCCGGCATCGAGCTTGTCGCCGCCGGTGATTTCCTTCAGCGTAGCCTGCCACGGCTGGCTAGCGCCCTTGCTCAGCATCGCCCAGAACTTCTGGCCGGCTTCCTTGTTGCCGTAGAAGCTGCACTGGTGCAGCGGGCCCTTGTAGCCGGAGGCATCGCACAGGCCCTTGTAGAACTGGAACTGCAGGATGCGCGCCAGGAAGTAACGGGTATACGGGGTGTTGCCCGGCACGTGGTACTTGGCACCGGCGTCGAAGAACTCCTCACCGCGTGCGCTGGCCGGCGCCACGCCCTGGTACTTGGCCTTCAGGTCCCACCACGCCTGGTTGTAATGGTCCGGGGTGATCGAGCCATCGAACACCCCCCAGCGCCAGCGGTCGATCATCAGGCCGAACGGCAGGAACGACACGCCGCTCAGGGCCATGCGCATCTGCGCGTTGATGGTCGCCTCGCGGCTTTCCTGCGGGGTGTCCACCAAGCCGATCGAGTTGAGGTACTGCGGCGTCATCGCCAGCACGATGGTGTCGCCGATCGCTTCATGGAAGCCATCGTTGGCACCGCCCTGGAACAACGGCGGCAGCGGGTTGTAGGCCAGGTCGTAATAGATGTGGCCCAGCTCGTGGTAGATCGTGGTGAAATTCTCTTCGTTGGGCTTGATGCACATCTTGGTGCGCACGTCGCCTTCCATGTTCATGTCCCACGCGCTGGCGTGGCAGACCACGTCACGGTCCAGCGGCTTGATGAACTGGGTCTTGTCCCAGTACGACTTCGGCAGTGCCGGCATGCCGAGCGAGACATAGAAGTCCTGCGCGCGCTCGGTCATCTGCTTGGCGGTGCGCAGTTCGGCTTCACGCTGGGCCTTGTACAGCGCTTCCACGTTCGCGCCGCTGCCGGCCTTGGCCAGTGCGCCACTGAGGTTGGTCTGGTACTGCTTTTCCAGTGCGGCGGTGATGTCCAGGTTGCCGGCGCCGGGATACGGTTCCAGCTGGTCCCACAGGTTGGACCAGTCCTGCTGCCACATGTTGCCGGTCAGGTGCGCGGCGATCAGGCCGCCGTTGACCTCGGCCTTGTCCTTGCCGTACGTGCCGTCCAGCTTGGTGCGGGCATAGCAGTGAAGCTGCTCGTACATCGGCTTGACCTGGTCCCACAGGCGGTCGGTTTCCGGGCCGATCTGGTCGGCGGGCATGTCATAGCCGCTGCGCCACATCTGGCCGGCATCGGCGAAGCCCATTTCCTTGGCGCCTTCATTGACCAGGCTGACGAAGCGTTCGTAATCGGCGCGCATCGGCTTGGTGGTGCCGTGCCAGCCCTGCCAGGCGTCGAGCTGCTTGTCATAGTCGCGGCTGCGGGCGAGCACCTGTTCCAGATCGCCGAGCTGGCGGCAGCTCTGCGGGTTGGCTTCATCGGTGCAGTATTTGCCGGAGCCGTAGGCGCCTTCCATGCGGCTGGCGATGCGGGTCAGCTCGGAGAGCTTGGCCGGGTCGCGCGGGGCGGGCATGGAGGTCATCAACTTGAGCAGGTGGATCTGGCGCTTGGTGTCTTCGCTCATCGGCTGGCCGTCGTACTGACCGGCCTGGGTGATCCAGCCATTGAGGACGGTGAGCCAGCGCTCGTTGGCCTTGGCCGCGACGCGCTCGGAATCGTCATTGATGTAGGTCGAAGACAGCCACTGGGCCGAGGTCATTTCCGGGTACATGGCTTTGTACTCGGCGTTGACGCGGGCGATGAACTGGTCCGCGGTTTCCTTGGACTGGGTGGTGCCCGTGGCCGGTGCATCGGCGGGGGACGGTTCCTTCTGGCAGGCCGCCAGCGTCAGTGCGGCAGCACTGACTGCCAGGGCCAGCAGGAGCGGGCGGTGGTTCACGGGCACATCCTTGGGTGGTGACAGACCGGCGAAGGCTAGTGAAGCGCCGGGCGCACCGCAAGGGGCAGGGCAGCAGGGGGCGGGTCGATCGTCAGTGTCAACGACAGCTTCAGCGGCAACTTCAACGGCGAAGGTTTGGCGGCCGTGTTACGTGGGGAGGGTCGGTGTGGGTGGGTTGTCGGGACCCGCCGTGAACCCGTCCATGGGGGCTCGATATGCGCCATCCATGGCGCATAACGGTCCCGCCAACCCACCCACACCGCCCCGTCGACAGTGGGTCGGTGCGCATGGGAACAACAACGGCTCGAGACCAACCCACAGCCGAAGCCATTGTCTTTGCTCGACTATCCGCCGACGGACAGTGTGGGGGGCGAGGCAGGCCATACCGTGGCGGGACCGTCGGGCGCCATGGATGGCGCACGTCGAGCCCCCATGGGTGAGAGCGCATTGCTTGCGAGGCACTGCCTCGCATGCGTTCGAACGCACAGCCGCCAGCGGCTGGGCCGGGCCGCGGAGCGGGGTTTACGGCGCGTCCCGCCACGGTATGGCCTGCCTCGCCCCAAACGGAAGAGCGAATAGCTGACAGCAGTGGTCGTTCCGCTTCAAACCTCGCACGACGCAAACAGATCCCGGTCACGTTCATACACCGAGGTCTTGACCTGCATCAGCCCCAGCACCGACGGGAACAGATTGTCGTGGTCGGTGTACTTGCCCGCGCGCTCCCGCACGCAGGCCAGGTTGAGCCCGCGGTTGGCCGCGAAGGACGGCGAGAACCACATCGTCATTGGCACGCGGGTCTGTTCCTGCGGGGCGATCGCATACGGCACGCCGTGCAGATACAGGCCCTTTTCGCCCAGCGATTCGCCGTGATCGGAGAGGTAGATCATCGCCGTGTCGTAGTCGTCCATGCCCTTCAGCGTCCCGATCGTCCGCGACAGCAGATGATCGGTGTACAGCAGCGCGTTGTCGTAGCTGTTGGTGATCTGCTCGCGGCTGCACTTGCCCAAGTCCGGCGTGTCGCAGGTCGGGGTGAAGCGGCGGAAGCGCGCCGGATAGCGCTCGAAATAGCTCGGGCCGTGGTTGCCCAGCTGGTGCAGCACCACCACGCGGTCACCCGGTCTGGCGCGCACCTGGGTGGCCAGATCGTCGATCAGGATCTCGTCCATGCAACGCCCGTTGGCGCACAGGGTCGGGTGCTTGGCATCGTCCAGTGCCTGCATTTCCAGACCCTCGCACACGCCCTTGCAGCCGGACTGGTTGTCGCGCCACAACGTGCTGATGCCCGCGTGGTCCAGCACGTGCAGCAGCGATTGGTGCGCGCGGATCTTCGTTTCGTCGTAGTCATGGCGCCCATACGGCGAGAACAGGCAGGGCAGGGACACCTCGGTGCTGGTGCCGCATGAGTGCATGTCGGGGAAGTTGATCACCCCGGCCTGGGCCAGTTCCGGCGTGGTCTGCTTGGCATAGCCGTTGAGGCCCCAGTTCTGTGCGCGTGCGGTCTCGCCCATCACGATCACCAGCAGGCGCGGGCGGCCGCCTGCCGCACGTGGGGTTGCTTTGGCATCCATGCCGATCGGCAGCTTGGGAGCGCGCTGGATGGGATTGTCACCGCGCAGTGCCTTGGGCAGGCCGAGCAGGAAGTTGCCGGGCGTGGCCAGGTAGCGCACTTCGCGTTGGTTGCGCATCAGCGATGACATTTCCTGGAAGGACAGCATCGCCCCGCCGAAGGCGATCAGGGCCGACAGCAGCAGAAACCCGATGCGCCACAGCAGCGCCGCGCCCAGCGTGCGCCGGCGCAGCTGCACGCGCCACAGCAGCAGCATGGGGGCGAAGGCCAACAGCAGCAGCGGCAGGATCAGGGTGGGCGTGATCAGTTCCCGGCTTTCCTTGTGGTCGGTGGCCAGCACATTGCGCAGCATGTCCGCATCCAGATAGATGTGGTAACTGCTCATGTAGTGCGCCGCCAGTGCGGTGCCGATCAGCAGCACGCTGATCACAACCTTGGCATTCCAGCGCCAGACCAGCATCCCCATCAAAAGACTGTGCGCGCCGACCAGAAACAGGAACAGCGAGAGCGCGAAGCCAATGCTGCCCGGGTGGGTCGCCATCGCGCTGTGCCAGAACAGGCCATTGCAGGCCACCGCGAAGAACACGCTGGTGAGCAGGATCAGGGTTTCGGTGGTGCACTGCGGGCGCCAGCCACGCAGGGTGGCCAGTGCCGGGAAACGCGTGGCGCGCGGAAGGGTGGTGCTCATGCCGCTTCTCCCTGCGCGCTGACCGGTGCAGTGCTGCGTTCGCGCAGCCGCAGCCGTTCGATCAGCAGGTACAGGCCCAGCGATACCGCCCAGCAGATGGCCAACGTCCACAGGTCATGCGACAGGAAATGCGCGCCGCGCAGTTGCTGCGAGACCCCGAACACGCCGCCGGCCAGCAGGCCGACCGCCAGGCCGCGCCAGCGCCAGGCGGGGCGCACCATCAAGGCGAAGAAGTACAGGCTGACCCACGCAAAACCCGCGCTGGAGTGCCCGCCGGGGAAGCAGACCCCGCGCGGCATGCCCGGTGGGCGTGTGGCGAACAGGCCGATGAACTCGCGGGTGCCGCCGTAGCGGGTGAGATCCCACGGGCAGTCCATGTTGGTCAATGACTTGAGCAGCGAGACCAGACCGGTGCCCAGCGCGACCGCCAGCACCAGGTACAGCAGCGGCCAGCGCCACGCGACGGCGCGCTCACTGCGCCAGGCGTGGGAGCACAGCACGATCGCCACGAGCGCCGCCACACTGCTGGCCCATTTGCCAGCCTGATGGATCAGGTGAGTGGTGACCCAAGCGTTCTGCAGCGCCCACTGCTGCCCTTCCAGGCGATACCACTGGTCGGCCAGCCACTGGTCGCCCCCGGCGCCCATCAGCGCAGCGCTGGCGAGCAGGGTCAGCGCCATCGGGGCCCATAGGTGGTCGCGAAGGAAGCGCGGCGTGGCCGACGCAGCCGGCGTGGAGGAGAGCGCAACGGTGGACGCTGGGAACATGGACAAAGGGGCCGGGGGTGGATTCCGGCGCCATGGTCGTTAGCGGGTTGTCGGAGAGGGGTCGGAGCGATGTTGGCCGCCGGTTAAGCGCGACCTTCCGTTCAGTCTTCCTCGTCCTGCGCGGTGTCGGTAGCCGTGACGGCGGCATGGCAGTCCGCCTGCCAGGCGGTGCCCGGGAACAGTAGCCAGCGGTTGCGGTTGGCGCTGCCGATCTCGATCACCGCCGAGGGGGACACGCAGGGGCTGATCGCCTCATCAAGCACCAGCAGCCAGCGGCGCCTTGGGGCCTGCGCCAACCACGGGCCGGCGGCCTGCCATTGCTGCTCCCATGGCGTCTTGAAGCCGAAATCGGTCACCGGGCGGTCGGCCTGCAGCAGGTTCTGCTCGCGCCAGGCGACCACGCCCAGCTCGGCCTCCGGCCCGATCCGCGCGCCCACCCGCTGCATCACAGCCGAGGCGGAGCTGTACGGATCCAGCGTGGGCATCAACACCCAGCCGTACAGATTCCACAGCAGGAAAGCGGTTGCCACCACCAGTGCGCCTGCGCGGCGCTGGCGCCACCACAGGGCCAAGGCGAGCAGCACCACGCCAAAGGCGATCAGCCAGCCGCCCAGCACGGGCAGCAGGGCATCGGGCATGGCACGTCGGGCCAGCTGGAGGTGCGCCCACGCGCTGCCGCTCCAGAGCTGTGTGCCGATGTACAGCGCCGCCGCGCCCAGCACGGCGACATACGCCCACAGCAGCCAGCGCAGCCCGGCCCGGCGCAGCAGCCCGGGCAGCAGCGGTGCGGCGGCCAGGCACAGCGCGGGCAGCATCGGGAAGATGTACACCTCGCGCTTGCCCGGGCTGGCGCTGAAGAAAACGAGTACCAGCAGCGCCCAACCCAGCAGCAGCCACCAGCGCCCGTCCAGGCGGGTGAGGCGGCGCCACCACGCGGGGATCAGCGCCGGCAGCAACAGGCTGCCCGGCAGCCACAAGGTGGCCATCACCTGCAGGTAGTACCAGACGGGCTTCACGTGGTGCCAGGCGTTGGCGTAGCGGGTGCCGGTCTGTTTGAACAGCAGTTCGCGCGCATATGCATGCAGTGCCGGATCGGTCGCGTTGAGCAGGGCGATGCCCAGCGGCGCCAACCAGACCGCCGTGCCCAGCAGGAAGGCCGGCAGCAACCACCACAGATCGCGCGCGGTGCCCGGCGGCAACGCCGTGCCACGGGCGCGCCAGCGCCACAGGGCAAACGGCACCAGCACCAGCAGCGGCAGGAAGCCGACGCCCTTGGTCACCGTGCCCAGCCCGGCAGCGAAGCCGGCCAACCACAACGCCGGCCGGTTGCGGCCCTCCAGCAGGTGGCGCAGCAGCCCCCACAGCGACAGGGTGGTCATCGCTACCAGCACCATGTCGATCTGGGCCCGTTTGGCCATCAGGCCGAACTGCAGGCAGCTGAACAACGCGAGCATGGCCCACCAGCCGACGCGCCGGGTCCACAGCCGCCGGCCCAGATCCCAGGTCAGCCACAGCGTGAGCAGCGCAGCCAGCAGCGAAGGCACCAGAAAGGCGAGGGCCCAGCCGCCGAACAGCTGGTGGCTGGCCGCCTGCATCCACATGAAGACCGGCGGTTTTTCCGCATACAGTTCGCTGCCGCGGTGTGGCAGCAGCCACTGGCCGGACTCGACCATGGCACGCGCCGCGAGCACGAAACGCGGCTCATCCGGTGGTGAGGGCTGGCGCAGGCCGATGCCGGCGGCCAGCGCCAGCAGCAGGGCAAGGCAGACCAGCACACGCGGCCAGCGCTGCAGGAAGAAGGATTCGGTCACGCCCAGGCTCACCGGCAAAACAGCCACTGTCTCCCCGACAGCGTAGGAAAAGCGTCGTAACCACCCCATTGCGACCGGATTCCGACACGGTTCCCGCTACCATGCGTTCAACCGGTCAAGAGAGTCTCCCATGCGGCTGCTGGTCATTGAAGACAACCGTCAGCTGGTTGCCAATCTATTCGATTATTTCGAGTCGCGGGGGCATGTGCTCGATGTCGCGCCCGACGGCGTGACCGGCCTGCACCTGGCCGTGTCGCAGCCCTATGACGCGCTGATCCTGGATTGGATGCTGCCGCGCATGGAAGGCCCGGAGGTGCTGCGCCGGCTGCGTGCTGACCACGGCTCGGAAGTGCCGGTGATCATGCTCACCGCGCGCGATGAGCTGCCGGACAAGATCGCTGGGTTTCGTGCGGGTGCCGATGATTACCTGACCAAGCCATTCGCGCTGCCCGAGCTGGAAGTGCGCCTGGAAGCACTGATGGTGCGTGCCAAAGGGCGCAACCCGCGCAAAGTGCTGGAGGTGTCCGACCTCAAGCTGGATCTGGCGACGCTGGAAGCGCAGCGCGACGGCAAGCCGCTGCACCTGTATCCGGCCTGCCGGAAGCTGTTGGAAGTGCTGATGCGGGCCAGCCCCGGCGCAGTCACGCGCCAGCAGCTTGAATTTGCGCTCTGGGGGGATGAGCTGCCCGATGGCGATCTGCTGCGCTCGCATGTCTACGAACTGCGCCGCAGCGTCGATGGCCCGTTCCAGCAGAAGTTGATCCACACCTTGCCGCGGGTCGGCTACCGCCTCGGCGTGTCGGCTGCGGACAGTTCCAATGAAGTGGCATAAGCGCCCACCCAAGCCAGCGCCGATGCACCGGCGCATGGTGTGGTGGCTGCTGGGCTACCTCGCGCTGATCTCGCTGGCGGTATTCAGCGTGGGCAACTACGTGCACGAACACGCCGAGCACTCGGCATGGCGCGCGCTGCTCAACTCCGAACTGGACAGCATCGTCAACCACATCGAACACGAGCCGCACTACCACTGGCAGGATTCGGACACCCTGCGGCTGTTCTACATCAACGGCAGCCCGACGGTGCCGGAAAGCCTGCGCACGCTGCATCCGGGGCTGCACGACGGTGTGGAGGTCAGCGGGCGCGCCAGCGCGGTGATGGTCCGCGAAACCGCGCAGCTGGGGCGGCTGGCGCTGGTGCTGGACATCAATGACTTCCATGAGCTGGAACAGTTCGCCACGCGCTGGGTGCTGCTGGCCGGCGTGCTGATGATCATCGTCACCGTGGTGATGGCGTCCTTCGGCGTCGGTCGCCTGGTACGGCCACTGAGCTCGCTGGCCCGGCGTATCGACGACCTGCGGCCGGGTGTTCCCGGGCAACGGGTGGAGGTGGACCCACGGGCCAGCTCCGAGCTGTACGTGATCGCCAACGCGCTCAACGACTACCTGGCGCGCAACGAACAGTTCGTTGAACGCGAGCGGATCTTCATCAGCACGGCCAGCCATGAGCTGCGCACGCCGATCGCGGTGATCACCGGCGCCTCGGAACTGGCACTCGGCCAGCCGGAGATTCCCGACCGCGCCCGCCAGCAGATGCAGCGGGTGCACCGCACCGCGCAGGGCGTGGAGCAGTTGATCCAGCTGCTGCTGGTGCTGGCGCGCGACCCGGCGCGGCTGGCTGCCCTGGGCGAGCGCATTCCGCTCGATCTGCTGGTACCGGACATCATTGAAGACCATCGTCACCTGATGGGCGACAAGGACCTGCGCATCGAGATCGATGGGCTGGCGCGGGTGGATATCGTCGCGCCACTGGGCGTGGTCCAGGCGGCGATCGGCAATCTGCTGCGCAACGCGATCGAGAACAGCGGCCGCGGCACCATCCACATCCAGGTCTCCGACCAGGCGGTGGTGACGCTGCAGGATCCGGGGCTCGGCATGAGTCCGGAAGAGATCGCGGCGGTGCATGCGCGCATGGCGCGGGGCGACCGCAACGAACAGAGCGGGATCGGCCTGGAGCTGATCGCCCGGCTCTGTGAACATCTGGGCTGGGCCCTGCAGATCGAGCCCTGCGTCCCCCGGGGCACCTGTGTGATCCTCGATCTGGGGGCCTCGCTGCCCGGGCGCAGTGAACATCCATCGCTGCCAGCGTCGTAATCGTCCTGCTCGCTGCGCCGCAAAGTGTGGCGTCGTGAAGACAATGTTAAGCTCCGGAGGCGCCGCTCTATGCGGCGCTTTTTTTTAACCCTTCGATCGACAGAGGATGGCTTGATGCCGACCGAACCCAGTACTGCCCTGATCACCAATGACATCGTCGGCCTCGGCCTGATCGCCGCCACCCTGGCGGTGATCTTCTGGGCCGCCAGTGGCCCGACCCCGATCCTCAAGAAGATTTTCGCGTGGGTACCGGCCCTGCTGCTGTGCTACTTCATCCCGGCCATCTACAACACCGCCGGCCTCATCGACGGCCACAACACCTCGCTCTACAACCCGATCGCCCGCGACGTGCTGCTGCCTGCCGCGCTGGTGCTGCTGACGCTCTCGATCGATCTCAAGGGCATCATGAAGCTGGGGCCGAAGCTGCTGGTGATGTTCTGCGCCGGCACGCTGGGCATCATCCTCGGCGCCATCGTGTCGTTCCAGGCGATGTCCTGGATCCACCCGGCCACCGTGGCCGGTGATACCTGGAAGGGCATGGCGGCCCTGGCCGGCAGCTGGATCGGCGGCGGCGCCAACATGGTGGCGATGCGTGAAGTGTTCGGCACCGATGCGACGACCTTCGGCCAGTTCGCCGTGGTCGATGTGGCCTGCGCGAGCCTGTGGATGGCGGTCCTGCTGTTCCTGGCCAACCGCGCCAAGCAGATCGATGCCCGCAGCGGGGCCGATACCCGCGCCATTGATGAGATGAAGGAGCGCATCTCGGCATACGAAGCACAGAATGCCCGCATTCCGAGCCTGACCGACCTGATGGTGATCGTCGGTGTGGGGCTGGGCGGCGTCGGCCTGGCGCATGCCATCGCCGCGCCGCTGAGCGGCTGGTTCAAAGCCAATGTGAGCTGGGCCAGCCAGTTCAGCCTGGACAGCGCGTTCGTCTGGGTGGTGCTGTTGTCCACGGCGCTCGGCCTGGGCCTGAGCTTCACCCGTGCGCGGCGCCTGGAGTCGGCCGGTGCTTCGCGCCTGGGCACCCTGTTCCTGTACTTCCTGATCGCCTGCATCGGCATGCAGATGGACCTGCTCTCGCTGCTCGACCGGCCATGGCTGTTCGCGCTCGGCGCGATCTGGATGCTGACCCACATCCTGGTGCTGTGGATCGCCGCCAAACTGCTGCGCGCGCCGCTGTTCTTCTTCGCGATCGGCTCGCAGGGCAACATCGGTGCGGCGGCATCGGCACCCGTGGTCGCCGCCGCGTTCCATCCGTCGCTGGCGCCGGTCGGCGTGCTGCTGGGCACCGTGGGCTATGCCACCGGGACCGGCCTGGCGTATGTGACCGGCCTGATCCTGAAATGGATGGCGGGCGCGTAAGCGCGCGCCACGTTGTCGACTCCCGGGGCGGCCTTGATGGCCGCCTCTTTTTTGGCGGCGATCACCCGCTGAACGGCATGGGTCTGGGACCCCGGTCACGCGCCGGTGTCAGAAATGGCTGCATGCGACACGAACTGTGAAAGGCGTAGGGGATCGCCCTGGCACCGCCGCGTAAGGTCCGGCGCCATGCACTGTGCTGTGCGCCGAGCGCGCAGGGCATGGAACCCATCTGTCGATGGCAGTCGGCGCCTACCAGGAAATACGATGAAGACGAAGGGAACCTGGATGTCGGTGGTCACCACCGGCGTGCTGATGATTGCTTCTGTGCTGCCCGTACAGGCCGCACCGGGCGACGCTGGCAACGTGCACGCGGTGATGGATGCGAGTGCACGCGATGTGGCGGCGTGGCTCGGGCAGCCGGCACTGGGCGGCGCCCTGGTCGATGCGCTGGCGGCACATCCCGAACGCGGGCTGCCGTTGACCGCGGTCCTGGCCGAGAGCGATCCGGGTGGGAACCGCCTGGCGTCGCGGATGCTGTCCGAACGCGATGATCTGGTCCGCCAGTACAAGGGCCTGCCGGCCGCAGATCGTGGGTTGCTGCAGGTCCGCAGCTTCGTCCCGGCAGGGCAGACCCTGGCGTCGGTGGCGCCTGCCGATCTCTGGGTAGCGGTGCTGCCCAAGGGAGACGACCGCACATGGACCTCCCTGGTGGCCTACGACCGGCACGGGCGTCAGCATCTGCTGGATGCGCAGGTGGCCCCGACCTTCCCGGTGCTGATCGTGGATATCGATACCGGGCAGGCGGTCCAGGAAGGCATGGCCCTGATCAATGCCGGATTGCAGGCGAGGGGATTGCAGTCGGCCGATCGCCTCACGGTGGCCGCCGATGGAGCGACCTCCCTGGATGTCACCCGGCTTGACCGTATCCGCCTGGCCAATGACGGCGAACCGTGGGCGCTGGGCGGCGCGGAAGTGTTCGCCGTGGTGTCCGGCCTGCAGACAGGCAAGGCAGAGCCGGAGATGGCCACGGTGTCACTGCCGTACCTGGACCATGACAAGACCGATTACACCCCGGGCCAACCGTTGGTGATCTGGGGCAACTACCGGTTCGACACCGCCAACGTGCAACTGTTCGAAGACGATGGCGACACCAATTACAAAGACCTGCTGATCGCTCTCACCGAAGGTGTGAAGCTGGGGCTGGTTGCCTTCGCCCCGGAGTATGCGGTGATTGCCGAGATCGGCGGCGCGATCCTCAAGGCCATGCCGAGCGGCTGGTTCACCAACGATACCGACTACCTGGACAGCTTCTATCTGCTCCAGCGCGGTCAGACCTATACCGGGCGGATGGGCGCGGCGAACAATGCACAGGTAACGTTGAGCCCGCTCACGCTCCAGTAGCGCCGGCCGCGCTGGCCGGATCCCGATGGGGCCTGTCGCAGGCAGTGGCAAACGCGACCCGACAAAAAACGGCGGCGCTTTCGCGCCGCCGTTTTCGTGTGCATCCGCTGCCGGAGGTCAGCAGCAACGTCCCCCGTTCTTGCCGCTGTAACGCGCCTCCTGGCGCTCGCGGAAGAATGTCTTGTAGTCCATCGGCACGCGGTCCGGATGCTTCTCCAGCACATGCCGGACGTAGTTGTCGTAATCAGGAATGCCGCAGCACAGCCGTGCGGTCTGCACCAGGCGCCGCCAGATGCGGCGGTGGGCCTGGTATTGACCGGCGGGGACGAGTTCAGTGCTCATCACAGGTCCGCCATCTGGTGCGGCTCAAGCGCCACGTACGGGGTTTCCTTGTCGGTCCGTTGCGGAGTGCGGCGGGCCATGAAGATGGTCTTGATCGCGTAGAACAGGATCGAGAACACCACGAACAGGAACAGCACGGTCAGGCCGGTGTTGACGTAGGCGTTGACCACGATCTGATGCATCTGGCCGACGGTCTTGGCCGGGGCGGTCAGCGTGCCGCTGGCGATCGCATCCTGGTACTTGTGCGCCTGGGCCAGGAAGCCCTGTGCCGGGTTGCTGTCGAAGATCTTGATCAGGCCGGCATACGTGGTGCAGATCAGCAGCCACACGGCCGGCACGCCGGTCACCCAGGCGAAGCGGTCACGCTTCATCTTGAACAGCACCACGGTGCCGAGCATCAGCGCGATACCGGCCAGCATCTGGTTGGAGATGCCGAACAGCGGCCACAGGGTCTGGATGCCACCGAAGGGATCCACCACACCCGTGTAGAGCAGGTAGCCCCACAGCGCCACGCAACCGGCAGTGGCGATGATGTTGGCGGTCCACGATTCGGTCTTCTTCAGGGCGGGGATGAAGTTGCCCAGCAGGTCCTGCAGCATGAAGCGACCGGCACGGGTACCGGCATCGACCGCGGTGAGGATGAACAGCGCTTCGAACAGGATCGCGAAGTGGTACCAGAACGCCATCATCGCGTTGCTGCCGCTCGGGATCGCCTCGTGCAGGATCTGCGCGATACCCACCGCCAGCGTCGGTGCGCCACCGGCGCGGTGCAGGATGGTCGGCTCGCCGATCGCCGCGGCCGTGGCCTCCAGCTGCTCGGGGGTGATGATGAAGCCCCACGTATTGCTGATGTAGGCCGCAGCGGAGACCGCATCCGGACCGATCACGGCCGCCGGTGCGTTCATGGCGAAGTAGATGCCCGGGTCGATGATCGAGGCGGCCACCAGCGCCATCACCGCGACGAACGATTCCATCAGCATGCCGCCGTAGCCGATGTAGCGCATGTGGCGCTCATTGGCGAGCAGCTTGGGCGTGGTGCCCGAGGCGATCAGGGCATGGAAGCCGGAGACCGCGCCGCAGGCGATGGTGATGAACAGGAACGGGAACATCCCGCCTTTCCAGACCGGGCCGTCGCCGCTGGCGGCGAACTGGGTCAGGGCCGGCATCTTCAGTTCCGGCATGACGATCAGGATGCCGATCGCCAGCGCCACGATGGTGCCGATCTTGAGGAAGGTGGACAGGTAATCGCGCGGGGCCAGCAGCAGCCACACCGGCAGCACCGAGGCGACGAAGCCGTAGCCGATCAGCATCCAGGTGATCTGGATCCCGGTGAAGGTGAAGGCCGGTCCCCAGACCGGATCGGCGGCGACCTTGCCACCGAACCAGATCGCGGCCAGCAGCAGGATCAGGCCGACCACGGAGATCTCGCCGATCTTGCCCGGGCGGATGTAGCGCATGTACACGCCCATCAGGATGGCGATCGGCATGGTCGCGATGACCGTGAACATGCCCCAGGGGCTTTCGGCCAGCGCCTTGACCACCACCATCGCCAGCACCGCCAGGATGATGATCATGATCAGGAAGGCGCCGAACAAGGCGATGGTGCCGGGTACCGGCCCCATTTCCTCACGCACCAGGTCACCCAGCGAGCGGCCGTTGCGGCGGCTGGAGAGGAACAGGATCATGAAATCCTGCACCGCGCCGGCCACGACCACACCCACCACCAGCCAGAGCAGGCCGGGCAGGTAGCCCATCTGCGCGGCCAGCACCGGGCCGACCAGCGGCCCTGCACCGGCGATGGCGGCGAAATGATGGCCGAACAGCACGTGTTTGTTGGTCGGGACGTAATCCAGGCCATCGTTGTTGATCACCGCGGGCGTGGCCCGGGTCGGATCGAGCTGCATCACCTTGTCGGCGATGAACAGGCTGTAGAAGCGATACGCGATGAGATAGATGGAGACCGCAGCGACGACGATCCACAGCGCATTGATGGGCTCACCGCGGCGCAGCGCGACGGTGCCTAGACAGAATGCGCCAAGCAGTGCGATGACTGCCCAACCCAGTTTTGAAAAACCTTTCATGAGATTGCGTCTCCCTGGAGATCGTCGTAAGAGTCCGCCTTGGCACTGACGGGGTCAATGCAATGGCGGGGGCTTGCTGCTAGTACTTTGGTCGTAGGGTGGGTGTGGCGCGTGTCTGTGCACGTCGCCGGAACATCACGCTTGGAACAATCGGTTGCGGGCATGACGGTTGGCCGGCGGGGCCGGCGAGGCCATCTTGTTGATCGATCACCGACCCTGGAGTCACCATGAGCAGCCCAACCCCGGTGCGCGTGCTGCGCACCATCCGTGGCATGGCCACCTCCGATGGCGCCGGCGTGCGCCTGACGCGGGTGATCGGGGGGCCGTCGCTGCCCGACCTGGACCCGTTCCTGCTGCTGGATGAATTCGGCACGGACCGCGCCGAGGACTACATCGCCGGCTTCCCCAGCCATCCGCACCGTGGGTTCGAAACCGTCACCTACATGCTCGATGGCCGCATGCGGCACAAGGACAACCACGGCAACGAGGGCCTGCTCACGCCGGGCAGCGTGCAGTGGATGACGGCAGGCCGCGGCTTGATCCACTCGGAAATGCCCGAACAGGAATCCGGACAGATGCGTGGGTTCCAGCTGTGGGTGAACCTGCCGGCGCGCGACAAGATGACCGATCCGAAGTACCAGGAGTTCGCGCCGGACCACATCCCGGTGACCGCGCCGGCCGACGGTGTGCAGGTCAAGGTCATCGCCGGCCAGGTGGGTGACACCGTGGGGCCGATCGTGCAGCCGGCCACCGATCCGGTGTACCTGGACATCACCCTGGATGCGCGCGCGGGCTGGAGCTACACGCTGCCGGATGGCCACAACGCCTTCGCGTACGTGTTCGAAGGGGGCCTGGAGGTCGGCGAGGGTGACGACGCGCGCCCGGTGGCCAAGCAGGAAATGGCGGTGTTGGGCGGCGGTGAGCAGCTGAGCCTGCGTGCCGGTGAAACCGGTGCGCGCCTGATCCTGGTGGCCGGCCGCCCGCTGCGCGAGCCGGTCATGCGGCATGGGCCGTTCGTGATGAACACCAAGCAGGAGCTGATGCAGGCCTTCGTGGATTTCCAGGAAGGCCGCTTCTGAGGCACGTGGGCACCGGTCGCTGGCCGGCCGGCGCATGACACCTGACGGTGTGGGAGGCGCCGGCCGGCGGCTGGCGCTACCGTGGATGACGGGATGAGTGCGGTGCACTGTCCCGACCTCGTCCTCAGCGCCCGGCGGCGACAGCCGAGGGCGTCAGGTTCATCCCCTGCGCCAGCGTTTGCAGCGAACCCAGTTCGCTCTTGTCGCCGGCGTAAAGCGCAATCTGCGCAAAACGGTTCTTGTCGAATTTCACCACAGTGATCCGGCGGGTGTCATAGCCCGGCGGTTTCTGTCCCCCCAGGTCGGGCTGGTACCAGTACAGGGTTTCACCCGCGAAGCTGCCTTTTTCCTGGCGCAGCGCGCGGTTCAACGGCAGCTCGGGATTGCGCGCGCTCAAGGTCAGGCTGAGCACTTCGCGGCCATCGGCGGCGGTGGCCTTGCACAGGATGAAGTCGCGCTGGACGAGCGACTGCCATTGCAGGCCGCTGCTGGCGGGCAGGGACGGACATTCGCTGGTCGTTTGCGCCGCAACGGCGCCGGCAGTGACCAGCAGACACACACATACGACAGCGCGCAGGACGTTCATGGTTCCCCCAAGGTCGATGATCGCGTCCGTCGCTGACAGGCAGTCCGGTGGCCGTCGACAACCCAGGCCGTGGTGGCGCATTCCCCGCGCGCGTACCGGATCACTCGCTGCCGTCAGTGTCGGACGAGTGATCGGGACCTTAACGGAATGTGACTCAGTGTACAAATAACGGTTTCAGGTGAACCTTTCTGCACCGACGCCGGGCGGTCCGGGACCGCCCGGCCACGCCGGTCAACGGGGCGCGGCGCCCATCCACTTGTAGACGATGCCGCCGATCAGGCCGCCCAGCAGCGGTGCCAGCCAGAACAGCCACAGCTGGCTGAGCGCGCCGCTGCCGGCGAACAGCGCCACGGCGGTGGAGCGCGCCGGATTGACCGAGGTATTGGTGACCGGAATGCTGATCAGGTGGATCAATGTCAGCGCCAGGCCGATCGCGATCGGGGCGAAGCCGGCCGGCGCGTTGCCGTGGGTCGCGCCCATGATCACGATCAGGAAGAACGCGGTGAGGACCACCTCGCAGAGGAAGGCGGCGGCGACGCTGTAGCCGCCCGGCGACAGCGCGCCATAGCCGTTGCTGGCGAATGCACCGGCCTGGCTGCCATCAATCTGGAAACCGGGCGCGCCGGAGGCGATCTGCAGCAGGATGAAGCCGGCCAGTGCACCGCCCAGCACCTGCGCCAGGATGTAGGGAAACAGGTCGCGCGCGGGGAAGCGGCCGCCAGCCCACAGGCCAACACTGACCGCTGGATTGAAGTGCGCGCCGGAGACGTGTCCGAATGCATAGGCGCCGGTCAGCACGGTCAGGCCGAAGGCCAGCGCCACGCCCAGAAAGCCGATCCCCAGCGGATTGCCATCGCCACCGAAGTTGGCGGCCAGTACCGCGCTGCCACACCCGCCCAACACCAGCCAGAACGTGCCCAGGAACTCGGCGGCCAGACGTTTGCCCATGCTCATCGACGTGCTCCAACGTTATGCCCGGGGTGGGCAGGCGCAACGTAGCTGAATCGGGGTTCATCGGGGTGACGGCGGCGTCAACGGCCGACGAACGGTTGGCCGCCGGCGTGTCGGCTCAGTACGAAGGCAGCGGAATGAACTCTTTATCGTCGCCCGGAATCGTGCCGAAGCGGCCGGATTCCCAGTCGTGCTTGGCCTGCTCGATCCGTTCGGTGGAGCTGGAGACGAAGTTCCACCAGAGGTGACGCGGCCCGTCGAGCGGTTCGCCGCCCATCAGCATCGCCTTGATCGGGGTCTTGGCGCGCAGGCGGCCGCGGGCACCGGGTTCGGGAATGATCAGGTGCTGGGCAGGGACGTCCACACCGTCAAGCTGGGCCTGGCCTTCCAGGATGTAGAGCGAGCGCTCGGCGTGGCCGGTATCCAGGTCGATTTCCGCATCGGCGTCCAGATCGATGGCGACGTTGAGGGTATCGGCGAAGACCTTGACCGGGGATTCTTCGCCGTACGCGCGGCCGGCGATGACGCGCAGCCAGGCGCCGTTGCGGCGCTGCTGGGGCAGGGTCGCGGCAGCATGGTGATAGAACGCGGGATCGGTCTCTTCGGCACTCTTCGGCAGCGCCAGCCAGGTCTGCATGCCGTGCAGCGGGTGGTCGTGCTCGCGTTCGACGGCAGGCGTGCGTTCGGAGTGGGCGATGCCGCGGCCGGCGGTCATCCAGTTGAGGTCGCCGGGGCGGATGACCTGGTCCGAGCCAAGGGTATCGCGGTGGCCGATGGCGCCGGACCACAGGAAGGTGACGGTGGCCAGGCCGATATGCGGATGCGGGCGCACGTCGATCCCGGTGCCGGGGGAGAGCACGGCCGGGCCCATCTGGTCGACGAACACGAACGGCCCGACGCTGCGCGCCTGCAGGGTCGGCACGGCGCGGCGGACCTGCAGGCCACCGATATCATGGATGCGGGGGGCGATGATGGTCGTCATGCGGCGGTCTCGCTGGCGGGGACAGAGCGGGAGCATCGCATGCGGGGTGTGGGGGTGGGAGGCCTGTATCGGTAACAGGTTGTTCTGGTTGTACGCCGGCGGCGGAAACAACAACGCCAGCGTGCGCTGGCGTTGTTGCGATGCTCAGATGACCGGTTCGCGCAGCGCCGGCGAATCCCAGCCCGGGCGCGGGGCGAAACGGTCGCCGTAGCGCTGCTGCAGGACCTTGAGACGTTCGACCAGGGCATCGGCGCCGGTGGCGCGGATGTACTGGATCGGGCCGCCGCGGAACGGGGCGAAGCCGGTGCCGAAGATCACGCCGGCGTCGAGCAGGTCGGCGTCGGCGACGACGCCGTCATGCAGGCAGGCCACCGCCTCGTTGAGCAGTGGCAGGATCAGGCGGTCTTCCAGATCGGCCGGGACCTCGTAATTGGCGGGGACGTCCGGCTTCTGCGCGCGTCCGTTCTCCCACTTGTACAGGCCCTGGCCGTCCTTCTTGCCACGCTTGCCCTGTTCCACGGTCGCCAGGGCCGCCGGCACCTGCAGGCCGAGGAAGGGCGCCAGTTCCTTGCCTACGCCGGCGGCCACATCCAGGCCAACGGTGTCGAGCAGTTCGATCGGGCCCATCGGCATGCCGAACTTCACCGCGGCCTTGTCCAGCACCGGGCCAGGCACGCCTTCGGCATACGCGGTGGCAGCTTCAAGCATGTACGGGAACAGCACGCGGTTGACCAGGAAGCCGGGCGTGCCGGCGACCGGCACCGGGAACTTGCCCAGCGCCTTGCAGAACGAGGCCAGGCGACGCTCGGTCTCCGGCGCCATGCCGTCGTGATGGATGATTTCCACCAGCGGCATCTGCGCGACCGGATTGAAGTAATGCAGGCCGGCAAACTGCGCCGGACGCTGGATGTGGTCGCGCAGTTCGTCCAGCGGGATCGAGGAAGTGTTGGTGGTCAGCAGCGCATCGGCCTTCATCTTCGGCTCCAGCGACTGGTACAGCGCGCGCTTGGCGTCCGGGTTTTCGATGATGGCTTCGATCACCAGATCGGCCTGGGCCACGCCCTCGCCCGCGAGATCGGCTTTCAGGCGCGCGGCCACGGCCGGGCGCTTGCTGTCGTCTTTCACCCGCTTGGCAAACAGCGCCTGCGCGCGTTCCATGGCCGGGTCGATGAAGCGCTGCTCGCGATCCTGCAGGGTCACGTTGAAGCCTTTGTAAGCCGACCATGCCGCGATGTCGCCGCCCATCACGCCGGCGCCGACCACGTGGACGTGCTGGATGCCGTGGTCCTTGCCGCCCAGCGCCTTCAGGCGTTCGGTCAGGAAGAAGATGCGGATCAGGTTGCGTGCGGTCGGGGTGCCGGCCAGCTTCACCACCGCGCGGCGTTCGGCATCCAGACGGGTCTGGATCGGGCTGCCGCCGGTGCGTGCCCATGTGTTGATCAGCGCGTAGGGGGCCGGGTAGTGCTCCTTGCGCGCCTTGCGGGCGACCTGCTTGGCCATCTGCGGGGCGAGCAGCTTGCGTGCCAGCCAGGTGTTGGTGATCCACGCGGTCGCGCGCTGCTTGAATGGGCGGGTAGTGCCCTTCAGCGCGAGCGACACCGCGGTATCGAGCAGCACGGCCGGTGCGACCACCTTGTCGACCAGGCCGATGTTGCGCGCGGCCGAGGCCGACAGGTTGCGGCCGGTCAGCATCATGTCCATCGCCGCCGGGGCGCCCACCAGCTGCGGCAGGCGCGAGCTGCCGCCCCAGCCCGGGAAGATGCCCAACTGGGTTTCCGGCAGGCCGATGCGGGTGGAGGCATCGTTGGAGGCGACGCGGTAACGGCAGGCCAGGGCCAGCTCGGTGCCGCCGCCCAGGCAATGACCATGGATCGCCGCGACGGTCGGGCAGGGCAGTTCGGCCAGCTTCTGGTAGGTGCTCTGGCCACGGCGGATTGCGTCATTGACGGTGCCGCGGCGGTCGAATTCCTGGAATTCCTTCAGGTCCGCTCCGGCGATGAAGCCGGCCGCCTTGATCGACTGGATCACCACCGCCTTGGGCGGGTCCATCGCGATCCGCTCGATCAGGTCGCCCAGTTCGAGCAGCACGTCCTGCGACATGGCATTGACGCTGCTGTCGTGGCGGTCGAGGCTGAGCACGACGACGCCATCGTCACGGATCTGCGGGTGCCAATGCGAGAAGCGGAGCCCATCGAAGCCTGAGAGCATGGGAACGTTCCATCCGGTTGTGTATGGAGAAGGGGGCTATGATCCAGAGGTTGTTTCCTCCCCGTCAAATCCCTATAGCTGGGGGAGAGATACCGTCGATTCATTGCCTGGATCGGAAACCTTAACGGAACGGTGGTTAAAAGCTGGTGCGGCGCTGTGTGATCGAGCGCTGAACTTTTCCCGGGATTGGCAGTCTCATTGCCCGACGTCGGTTGGGCTGACAGGAGTGCGGCCCCCCATGGCCGAGGTTGAAACACCACAGGAGCTGGACCTGGAGCTGGTCCGACGTGTGCAGCGTGGCGAGAGCGCGGCGTTCGATGTCCTGGTACGCAAGTATCAGCATCGGGTCATCGCGTTGATCGGGCGCTACATCGCGGACTGGAGTGAATGTCAGGACGTGGCCCAGGACACTTTCGTCCGCGCGTATCGCGCGATCGGCAGTTTCCGCGGCGACGCCCAGTTCTATACCTGGTTGCACAGGATCGCCGTGAACACTGCCAAGAACCATCTCGCCGCCCACAACCGCCGCCCGCCCACCGATGACATCGAGATCGGGGACGCCGAGCAGTACGACAGCGGCACCCGCCTGCGCGACACCGACACGCCTGAACGCGAGTTGATGCGCCAGGAACTGGAACAGACGGTGATGAAGGCGGTCTCCGCGCTGCCTGAAGAACTGCGATCGGCCATCACCATGCGCGAGGTGGACGGCCTGAGCTACGACGAAATCGCGCAGAAGATGGGGTGCCCGATCGGCACCGTGCGGTCGCGGATCTTCCGTGCCCGTGAGGCGATCGACACTGAACTTCGGCCGCTGCTCGATGTGGGCAGCGCCACCCGCGAGAAGAGCCGCGCATGAGCCACGATATGTCCAATGATGCTTCCCGGGGCGCGTCCCCCGATAAATTCGACGCCCATTACCGGCAGCAGCTGTCGTCGTTGATCGATGGCGAGCTGTCCGCCGATGAAGCCCGTTTCATGCTGCGCCGGCTGGAACACGATGAGGCGTTGTCGAGCTGCAATGAACGCTGGCAGATGCTGGGCGATGTGCTGCGCGGGCAGGCCTGCGCGCCGGCGCCGGTCGATTTCGCCGAGCGTGTGCGCGTTTCCGTGGCGGCCGAGCCGGAACCGGCGATGCAGGCGCGTGTCGAGCGCAGCCAGGACCGTCAGGAACGGCGTGTCGGTTGGCGACGCTGGGGCGGGGGGGCGGCGTTGGCCGCCTCCGTCGCGGCCGTGGCGATGTTCATGACCCGCGAGCAGCTGCCGGCCCCGGCCCCGCTGGACGCGCCGACCACCATCATCGCCAGCCAGGCCGAGCTTCCTGCCGCGCCGGTGACCGAAGCCTCTGCCGCCGAACAGGCGCTCGCCGTGGCGGCGGTGCCCGCTGCCGCGGTGGCTGCCGCCAGCCGCCGCCAGGAGGTGGCGACGGCACGCCGCGCCAGCGCCAGCGCCACGCGTACCCAGCAGGCTGCGCGCAGCGCCGCCGAGCGCAGTGCCGAGCCGCAGCGGGCGGTCGCCAGCCAGGCGCCGTTGGCCCCGGCCATGCCGGCGGCCGCCGCGCGGCAGTTCCCGTTCGGCGAGGTCGGCACTCTGCAGGCCAAGCCTTGGCCGCGCTCCAGTCTGGCCCCGGCCGCAGGTGGCGCGCTCAATGCGAGCTTCTCCACACAGGCGCCGCAGGCCGCGTTCTATCCGTTCGAGCCGCGCCTGCAGGAGTCGGCCGAATCGGCCGAACCCGCGCGCCGGCACCGCGACTGAGCATCGTCGCGCTGACGCTCCGCTCCGGCCTGTGCGCCGGAGCGTTCCCCCCCTTTGTTCCCTGACCCGGAGGTTCGTGTCTGATGACCGCCCGTATCCGTACCCATGCCCTGGCGCTGATCGCCATGACGCTCCCACTGGTGGCCTGCGCGCAGTCGCCGTCGCCGGCCACCGCTGCCGCGCCGGCGTCCGCTGCTGCACCCCGCGCGCCGGCGCCGCAGCTGGTCAGTGGCCTGCCGGACTTCACCCATCTGGTCGAACAGGTCGGGCCGGGCGTGGTCAATGTCGAGACCACCATCGTGCGCAGTAACCGCCAGGCACGCATGGCCGGGCCGTCCGATCAGGACATGCCGGAATTCTTCCGTCGCTTCTTCGGCCCGGACTTCCAGATGCCGGGGCAGGGCGCGGACGGTCCCGATGACGGCACCCCGAGCATCCGCGGCCGCGGCATGGGGTCGGGCTTCATCATCTCCGCCGACGGCTACGTGCTGACCAATCACCATGTGGTCGCTGATGCCAGCGAAGTGAAGGTCAAGCTTGGCGATCGCCGTGAGTTCACCGCCAAGGTGGTCGGCAGTGACCAGCAGTACGACGTGGCACTGCTCAAGATCGACGGAAAGAATCTGCCGACCGTGCGCGTGGGCGACTCCAACACCCTCAAGCCTGGGCAATGGGTGGTCGCGATCGGTTCGCCGTTCGGGCTGGACCACTCCGTCACCGCTGGCGTAGTCAGCGCGGTCGGCCGCAGCACCGGCGGCCCGGACCAGCGCTATGTGCCCTTCATCCAGACCGACGTGGCGATCAACCAGGGCAACTCCGGTGGCCCGCTGCTCAATACCCGTGGTGAAGTGGTCGGCATCAACTCGCAGATCTTCTCCGCTTCTGGCGGCTACATGGGGATCAGCTTCGCGATCCCGATCGACCTGGCGATGGGTGCGGTGGAGCAGATCAAGAAGACCGGCCGGGTCAGCCGCGGCCAGCTCGGCGCGGCGGTCGGCCCGATCGATGGCCTCAAGGCCCAGGGGCTGGGCCTGCCGGACAGCCGCGGCGCGCTGGTCAACGAGGTGGTCGCGGGCAGCGCAGCGCTCAAGGCCGGTATCGAGCCGGGAGACGTGATCCGCTCGGTCAATGGCAGCCCGATCAACACCTTCAGCGATCTGCCGCCGGCCATCGGCGCGCTGCCGCCGGGCAGCAAGGTGCGCCTGAGCGTGCTGCGCGATGGCAAGGAGCGGGAGATCACCGCCACCCTGACCGAGCTGGCCGAAGACGCCGAGCGTGGCGCCGCCCGTCCTGCCGCGGACGCGGCCAAGCCCGAGGCCGGCGCCAATGCCCTGCTGGGGCTGGAGGTGGCCGACTTGACCGCCCCGCAGCGCCAGCAGCTGGGCCTGTCGGCGGGCGAGGGCGTGCGCATCACCCGGGTCAACGGCCAGTCCGCGCGTGACGCCGGCCTGTCGCCGGGCCTGGTGGTGCTGCAGGTCGGCCGGACCCCGGTCGGCAGCGTGGCCGCGCTGAACAAGGCGTTGGGCGGCTACGCCAAGGGCGATGTGGTCATGCTGCTGATCCGCGCCAACGGCAACAGCGCCTTCGTGGCGGTCAAGGCCGGGCAGTAAGCCCCGCCCCGCCTACGTTTCCGGGCCCGCTTCGGCGGGCCCGGTCGTTTCTGGCGGGCCGATCACGCCAATCGCGGGCGGCCGCACGCGGGACCGGGCCGGCCATGCGATAATCCGCAGTCATCCTGACGACGCGACGCGCCGCCGCCACCTATGTCTTCTGATTCGATGCGGTTCATCCGCAACTTCTCCATCATCGCCCACGTCGACCACGGCAAGTCCACGCTGGCCGATCGCATCATCCAGCTTTGCGGCGGCCTCCAGGCCCGTGAGATGGAGGCGCAGGTGCTCGACTCGAACCCGATCGAGCGCGAGCGTGGCATCACCATCAAGGCCCAGTCGGTCTCGCTGCCGTATGTCGCCAAAGACGGCCACACCTACCACCTGAACTTCATCGACACCCCCGGGCATGTCGACTTCTCCTATGAAGTCAGCCGCTCGCTGGCCGCCTGCGAAGGCGCGCTGCTGGTGGTCGATGCGGCCCAGGGCGTGGAAGCACAGTCCGTTGCCAACTGCTACACGGCGGTCGAGCAGGGCCTGGAAGTGGTGCCGGTGATCAACAAGATCGACCTGCCCACCGCCGACATCGACCGTGCCAAGGCCGAGATCGAGGCCGTGATCGGCATCGACGCCACCGACGCGGTGGCCGTCAGTGCCAAGACCGGCCTGAACGTGGGCGACGTGCTGGAAGCGATCGTGCATCGCATCCCGCCGCCGGTGCCGCGCGATACCGACAAGCTGCAGGCGCTGATCATCGACTCGTGGTTCGATAATTACCTCGGCGTGGTCTCGCTGGTGCGCGTGATGCAGGGCCAGATAAAGGCCGGCGACAAGCTGCAGGTGATGTCCACCGGCCGCAACCACCAGGTCGACAACGTCGGCGTGTTCACCCCCAAGCGCAAGGTGCTGCCGGCACTGAACGCCGGTGAGGTGGGCTGGGTGACGGCCAGCATCAAGGACGTGCACGGCGCGCCGGTCGGCGACACCCTGACCCTGGCCGCCGACCCGGCCGCCACGCCGCTGCCGGGCTTCCAGGAAATGCAGCCGCGCGTGTTCGCCGGCCTGTTCCCGGTCGATGCCGAGGATTACCCGGACCTGCGCGAAGCGCTGGACAAGCTGCGCCTGAACGATGCCGCGCTGCGCTTCGAGCCGGAAAGCTCCGAGGCGATGGGCTTCGGCTTCCGCTGCGGGTTCCTGGGCATGCTGCACATGGAAATCGTGCAGGAGCGCCTGGAGCGCGAGTACAACCTGGACCTGATCAGCACCGCGCCGACCGTGGTCTATGAAGTGCTCAAGACCGACGGCAGCATCATCAACATGGACAACCCGGCCAAGCTGCCGCCGGTGAACATGGTCGATGAGATCCGCGAGCCGATCATCCGCGCCAACGTACTCACCCCCGAGGAGTACATCGGCAACATCATCAAGCTGTGCGAAGAAAAGCGCGGCAGCCAGATCGGCATCAACTACCTGGGCAGCCAGGTGCAGATCAGCTACGAGCTGCCGATGGCCGAGGTAGTGCTGGATTTCTTCGACAAGCTCAAGTCGGTCAGCCGTGGCTATGCCTCGCTGGACTATCACTTCGTGCGCTTCGATGCCGGTCCGTTCGTCCGCGTGGACGTGCTGATCAATGGCGACAAGGTCGATGCGCTGTCGCTGATTGTGCACCGCAGCCATGCCGACCGCCGGGGCCGCGAGCTGTGCGAGAAGATGAAGGAACTGATCCCGCGCCAGCAGTTCGACGTGGCCATCCAGGCCGCCGTCGGCTCGCAGATCATCTCGCGCACCACGGTCAAGGCGATGCGCAAGAACGTGCTGGCCAAGTGCTATGGTGGCGACGTTTCGCGCAAGAAGAAGCTGCTCGAGAAACAGAAGGAAGGCAAGAAGCGCATGAAGCAGGTCGGCCGCGTGGAAATCCCGCAGGAAGCCTTCCTGGCCGTGCTGCAGATGGACAAGTAAGGCCGGATGGCTTTCCCGGCAGCGGCAGGCGGCACCGGATCGGTGTCGCCGGACGCGCAGGGGCACACCACACCGCTGCAATCGTTCCCAAGGACACTGCATGAAATTGTTTGAGCTCCTCCTGGTCGTACTGACGTTGGCCTCGGGCCTGATCCTGCTGGCCGAAAAGCTGTACTTCGCCAAGCGCCGCGCCCAGCGCGCCGGCCTGCTGGACACCGAGCCGGTGATGGTCGACTACGCGCGGGCGTTCTTCCCGGTGCTGGCGATCGTGCTGGTGGTGCGCAGCTTCATCGCCGAGCCGTACAAGATCCCGTCCAGTTCGATGATGCCCAACCTGCTGATCGGCGATTTCATCCTGGTCAACAAGTTCTCCTACGGCCTGCGCCTGCCGCTGAACAACGCCAAGGTGATCCCGTTCGGCGAGCCCAAGCGTGGCGACGTGGTGGTGTTCCATTTCCCGGGCCACTCGGACAACGATCCGGCCAAGGGTGAGAACTTCATCAAGCGCGTGATCGGCGTGCCGGGCGACCAGATCGAGTTCCAGGGCAACGGCCTGATCCTCAACGGCGAGCCGGTCAAATACGACAACAAGGGTCTGTACGCAGGCCACAACGGTCAGGGCGAGGGCAGCTCGTTGCTGGTCGAGCACCTGCCGGGCCGCACGCATACCGTGCTGGAGACCGATTACGCGCGAGGCGAAGGGCAGTGGACCGTCCCGGCCGGCAAGTACCTGGTCATGGGCGACAATCGCGACAACAGTGACGACGGCCGTTTCTGGGGCCTGCTGCCGGAGGAGAATCTCCGGGGCAAGGCGTTCCTGATCTGGCTGAACTGCTCGGGCTGGTTCTGCAAGGACGGCTTCGAACCGTCGCGGATCGGCACGGCCATCCATTGATTCATGGCACACGCGTATCTGGGGAGAACGCAATGAAGAACATGACATCGCAGCGCGGCATCACCTTGACCTCGTTCCTGGTGGTGCTGATCGTGGTCGCCTTCTTCCTGTACATCGGGATGAAGCTGTTCCCGATGTACCAGGAGTACTACGCCGTGCGGTCGGCGATGAAGAGCCTGGCCAAGGAGCCGGGCGTGGGCAACATGGAGCCGCGCCGCATCCAGGAGATGTTCTTCAAGCGCCTGTACATCAATTACTCCGAAAACGTGAAACCCGCCGACGTGAAGTTCGATCGCATCGATGGCGGCTGGAACATGAAGGTCTACTACGAAGTGCGCCGTGAAATGATCGGTAATCTGGACGTGGTGGGCAAATTTGATTCAAACCAGGAATTGACCCGTAGCGGTGCCGACTAAGACCTTCCAACGCGGTGACCTGATCGGTCACGCCTTCAACGATCCGGGCCTGCTCCAGCAGGCGCTGACGCATCGCAGCGCCGGCACGCCCAACAATGAGCGGCTGGAATTCCTCGGCGACAGCATCGTCAACATGATGGTGGCCCAGGCGCTCTACGAACGCTGGCCCAAGGCCGACGAGGGCGCGCTGACCCGTGCCCGCGCCGAGCTGGTGCGCGAAGGCGCACTGGCGGTGATCGCGCGCGAGCTGCAGCTCGGTGAGCGCCTGATCCTGGGGCCCGGCGAGATGAAGACCGGCGGCCACCGCCGTGACTCCATCCTGGCCGATGCGCTGGAAGCGGTGGTCGCGGCGATCTACCTCGATGCCGGCTTCGCCGCCTGCCAGGCGGTGGTGCTGCCCTGGTTCAGCGCCTCGATGCAGGCCCTGCCGGCCACCGGCAAGCCCGAGAAAGACCCCAAGACACGGCTGCAGGAATGGCTGCAGGCCCGACAGAAGGCGCTGCCGCTGTACGAGCTGGTGTCAGAATCGGGTGACGATCACGCCAAGACCTTCCGGGTACGCTGCGGCGTAACCGACCCCGCTGTCAGCACCGAAGGCGAAGGTGCCTCGCGACGGCTGGCCGAACAACAAGCGGCTGCCGCCGCCCTTGAGCAATTGGATTCCAAGTGAACGAAGCAACCCCCCATCGTTCCGGCAGCGTGGCCGTCATCGGTCGCCCCAACGTCGGCAAATCCACCCTGACCAACGCCCTGGTGGGCGCCAAGGTCAGCATCGTCTCCAACCGCCCGCAGACCACGCGGCACCGGTTGCTCGGCATTGCCAGCTACCCGGAAGGCCAGATCGTGCTGGTCGATACCCCCGGCCTGCACCGTGCGCAGAAGCGCGCCATGAACCGGGTGATGAACCGCGCCGCGCGCGGCTCGCTCGAGGGCGTGGACGCGGGCATGCTGGTGATCGAGGCCGGCCGCTGGGATGACGAAGACACCCTGGCCTTCAATGTGCTCAGCGACTCGGGCATCCCGGTGGTGCTGGTGGTCAACAAGATCGATCGCCTGAAGGACAAGGGCGCGCTGCTGCCGTTCCTGCAGCAGGTCACCGAAGGCCGCACCTTTGCGGCGGTGCACCCGATCTCGGCGCAGAAGCGCAACGGCCTGGAGTCGCTGGTCCGCGACCTGATGAAGCTGTTGCCGGAAGCCCCGCCGATGTTCGGCGAAGACGAGATCACCGACCGCAGCCAGCGCTTCCTCGCCGGTGAACTGGTCCGCGAGCAGCTGATGCGCCAGCTGGGCGAGGAACTGCCGTACGCGACCACGGTCGAGATCGAGCGCTTTGTCGAAGACGGCAACCTGCTGCGCATCGGCGCGGTGATCTGGGTCGAACGCGAAGGCCAGAAGGCGATCGTGATCGGCAAGGCCGGCACCCGCCTGAAGGAAATCGGCGCCAAGTCGCGCCTGCAGATGGAGCGCCTGTTCGGCGCCAAGGTCTTCCTGGAGACCTGGGTGCGCGTGCGCGAGGGCTGGTCCGACGACGAAGCCGCGCTCAAGGCGTTCGGCTACGAATAAGCCGGCCACTCCGGCCCCGGGCGGTTGAGTCATGCGCATCGACGATGAACCGGCCTTCGTACTGCACGCCCGGGCCTGGCGGGAAACCAGTCTGCTGGTCGAGGTGCTGACCGAGCAGTACGGCCGCATCGGGGTGCTGGCGCGGGGCGTGTCCAGCCCGCGCAGCCAGGCGTTGCGCGCGGCCCTGCAGCCGCTGCAGTGGATCCGCCTGACGGCCGTGCAGCGGGGCGAACTGGCCCAGCTCCGCGGTGCCGAGGCCTTGGACGCCGCGCCCCGGCTCACCGGTGAGGCGATGCTGGCCGGCTTCTATATCAACGAACTGATGATGCGGCTGGCGCCCCGCCAGGATCCGCTGCCCGAGCTGTACGATCATTACGCGCAGGTGCGTGCGCGGCTGCGTGACGGGGAGCCCCTGGCCTGGACGCTGCGTCGTTTCGAGCGCGACCTGCTGGAGGCCCTGGGCTTCGGTTTCGATCTGCTGCATGGCAGTGATGAGGAGCCGGTCGACCCGGCGGCGCGCTATGAGCTGGATCCGCAGGAGGGGCCGCGCCGCCTGCTCAGCGACCGTGGCGTGGATCAACGCCGGGGTACGGCCACCGGCAGCGCGCTGCTGGCGCTGGCCGCCGATGACATGCCGGGGCCCGAAGATCTGGGCAGCCTGCGCCGGCCGATGCGCGCAGTGCTGATGCACCATCTGGGCGGGCGGGGGCTCAAATCCTGGGAAATGCTGGAGGACCTGACCCGGCGGCGCACGTAAGCGCTGCTGGGCCGCGGGATCCTTGCGGGGTAACTCATGCGGCGCCGGTGCCCCGGCTGCCGCCCCGCGCTCACTGCAGCAGGGCGTCCACTGCCACGCGGAAGCGGTTCTGCGCACCGGTCGACTCCGGCGCCTGGTGCAGCTGCCGGACTGCCCGCGCCAGGCGGGCGGCGCCGACGAACCCGCAGCTGGCCTGCAACCGGTGCAGCTGCCCACGCAGGGCCCGTACATCGTCCTCGCGCAGGGCCTGGGCCACTGCATCGCGCACGCCGGGCAACTCGGCCAGGAACAGTTCGCGCAGCGCGATGAGGTGGTGGCGCTGCCCATTCAGCGCGGCCAGGGCGGTGGTTTCGTCCCAATCCTGACGCAGGCCGTCAGCGTCGTCCGCCTCCGGGCCGAGCGGCGCCGACAGGCTGCCCGCGGTATGCACCAGGGCGCGGCGGACGGCTTTGAGCAGGTGCTCGCGGCTCAGCGGCTTGACCAGGGTCTCGCTGAAACCGGCATCGCGCAGGCGCGAGTGGATCGAGGTGTCGCCGTCGGCGGTATGCGCCAGCGCCGGGGTATCCGGACGCGAGCGGCGCAGTTCCTGCAGCAGTTGGGTGCCATTGCCGTCGGGCAGGTTCACATCGATCAGCCACAGATCGTGTTGGCTGCCGCGGGCGCGGTCCATGGCCGTGGCCAGTGAATCGGCGGTATCGACCTGGGCCGGCAGGGTTTCCAGCGCGGCCTTGAAGAAGCCGCGGCTGATGGTGTCGTCCTCGACGAGCAGGAATCGGGGCATGGGATCCCTCGGGGTCATCTGCATTTGGGCTGCCTCCATGTCAGCTGCGCCCATCTTAAACGTGAAGTGGCCCGCCGCAAGCCTCCCGGCGGCATAGCGGCTCAGCTTGCAGTTGGTATCTGCGACAATACGCACCCTTTTTGCCCGCAGCCTGTTGCCACGTGGCCCGAACCCGCTCCCGCCTCGACCGAACCCCCTTCCAGACCGACATCCTCGACCTCAGCCATGACGGCCGTGGCGTTGCCCGCCGCGACGGCGAGGGTGGCAAGGTCACCTTCATCACCGGCGCGCTGCCGGGTGAGGTGGTGACCGCCGAGCCGACCGCGCGCAATCGTCATTTCGATGAAGCCCGGACCCTCGAGGTCGTACAGGCCTCGCCGCAGCGGGTGACCCCGCGCTGCCCGCATTTCGGCGTCTGCGCCGGCTGCGTGCTGCAGCATCTGGAGGAGTCGCAGCAGATCGTGGCCAAGCAGCGCGTGCTGATCGACAACCTGACCCGGATCGGCCACGTCACGCCGGGCACCGTGCTGCCGCCGCTGGTCGGCGACAGCTGGGGCTACCGCCGCAAGGGCCGCTTCTCGGTGCGCCGCGTGGAGAAGAAGGACAAGACCCTGGTCGGCTTCCGCGAGCTGGATCCGCGCTTCGTCGCGGACCTGAGCCAGTGCCTGACCGTCATCCCGGAAATCGGCATGAAGGTCGGCGTGCTGTCCGAGTTCATCGAGACGCTCGATGGCAAGCGCGATATCCCCCAGATCGAATTCATCGCCGGCGATGACGCGATCGTCCTGACCATCCGCCACATGCAACCGCTCAGCGACGCTGACCGCGCCGCATGGACCGCCTTCGGGCAGGAACATGGTTTTGCGATCTCGCTGCAGCCCGGCGGCGTGGAGTCGGTGCACCCACTGTGGCCGGCCGAGGTGCCGCTGTCGTTCAAGCTGGCACCGTGGGATGTCGAGCTGGCCTTCCGCCCGCTGGACTTCATCCAGGTCAACGCCAAGCTCAACGTGCAGATGATCGCCCACGCGCTGGCGCTGCTCGATGCGGGCGCGGACGAGCGCGTGCTGGATCTGTTCTGTGGGCTGGGCAACTTCACCCTGCCGCTGGCGCGCACCGTGCGCAACGTGGTCGGTGTGGAAGGCGATGCCGGCCTGGTGGCGCGTGCGAAAGAGAACGCCGTGCGCAACGGGCTGGGGAATGCCGAGTTCTACGCAGCGGACCTGACCCAGGACCAGCGCCAGACGCCGTGGATGCGCCAGGGCTTCGACAAGCTGCTGCTGGATCCGCCGCGCTCGGGCGCCATCGAAGTGCTGCAGCAGCTGCCGCTGAAGCAGTTCAAGCGGATCGTCTACGTGAGCTGCCATCCCGGCTCGCTGGCGCGCGACGCCGGCTACCTGGTCAATGAGCAGGGTTTCACCCTGGTCTCGGCCGGCGCGATGGACATGTTCCCGCACACCGCGCACGTGGAAAGCATCGCGGTGTTCGAAAAGCGCTGACGGCGTTCGCGCTTACCGGCCGTTCCCCGGTGCGGCGTTCTGCCACTGGCCCTGTGCGTCGAACACATAGGTCTGCGGGTAGGTCCCGCGCTCGGTGTCATCGCCCGCGGTGATATCGCAGCGGATGTCCGGCGACTGCGTGCTGTGCAGTTCGCAGTCGTCGACCGCAAGAATCTGCACGCGCTGCTGGTAGGCGCGCAGTTCGTCGCGGGCGGCGGTATCGGTGATGGATGCGGCACGATGACCGAGCTGTTCGATGAGCAGTTCGCGGACACGCTCGCGCGGGGGAACCGGCGCATCGACATCGGCCCGCTGCATCGCCCAGCCCATGCCCTGCGGAACGAAGCGCAGCATCCGGTAGCGGTTCTTGAGCCCGATCTCCATGCCGACCAGGCACTCGTAGGCACCGGTGACCGTCGTGCTGGCAAAGCACGGGCCATGCTCGAACCCGCGCGGGGTGAACATCGATTGCAGCAGCAGATCCTGCGCGGAGGCCGCCGGCGTCTTCTCCGCCTCGATCATGGCCATGATCGCCGCCTCGATCTGCGCAGGCGTGGGCGGCGTCGCGGCGAACCCGGGCAGTGGCAGCAGGGTCAACAACAGCGTGGGGAAGAGCGGCTTCATCGGGCGTCCTTGCAGGGCAGCCGGCCAGTATAGGAGCAGGCCGTGGCCGCATGATCGTGATCGCCGCATACTGTGCGCATGGGCATTGAAATCGAACGCAAATACCTCGTCACCAGTGAGGGCTGGCGCACTGCCGCGCACGCGGTGATCCCGATGGCGCAGGGCTATCTCAACGACACCGCCTCATTGGACAGCGGCGCACAGAAAGCCTCGGTGCGCGTGCGCATCCAGGGCGAGCAGGCCTTCCTCAACATGAAATCGCGCGAGATCGGGCATACCCGGCAGGAGTTCGATTACCCGATCCCGGTGGACGATGCGCGCGCGCTGCTGGCGCTGTGTGTCGGCGGGTTGATCGACAAGCGTCGGCATCTGGTCGAGCACGAGGGGCTGCTGTGGGAAGTGGACGAGTTCCTGGGCGAAAACGCCGGGCTGGTGGTGGCCGAAGTCGAGCTCGAGCACGCCGATCAGGCCATCACGCTGCCCGACTGGGCCGGCGCTGAGGTCACCGACGAGGTCCGTTATTACAATCTGGCGCTGGCTGCCCATCCGTTTTCACGCTGGTCCAGTGCTGAACGCGGCTGACCGCCAGACCTTGTAAACGCCGCGCAGCACCCACAATCTGGCGAGATGAAAATCGATATCTGGTCGGATGTGGTGTGTCCCTGGTGTTGGATCGGCAAGCACCGGTTCCAGCAGGGCCTGGCGCTGTTGGGGGATGACGCCACCGAGGTGGAGGTGCACTGGCACCCCTTCCTGCTGGATCCCGACGCGGGCACCACCCCGGTACCGCTGCGCGAGGCCTATGCGGCCAAGTTCGGCAGTGCCGAGCGCACCGAGCAGATCCTGACCCAGACCCAGACCGCTGCGCGCGCTGAAGGCCTGCCGATGGATTTCGACCAGGGCCAGGTCCGGGTCACCACGCTGCCAGCGCACCGCCTGATGTGGCTGGCCGGGCGTGAAGGCGTCCAGGCCGCGGTCGGCGAGGCCCTGTTCCGCGCGCATTTTGCAGAGGGCCGCAACCTGGCCGAGCCGCAGACCCTGATCGATGCCGGCGCCGCCGGTGGCCTCAGCGCCGATCGGATCACCACACTGCTGGCCGGTGAGGAAGGGCTGGCGGAGATCCAGGCACAACTGGCGCAGGCGCAGCGGTTTGGCATTCAGTCGGTGCCCACCTTCGTGATCGACGATACGTACGCCATCCAGGGGGCCCAGCCGCCGGAGGCCTTCGCCCAGGCGCTGCGCCAGATCGCGGCGGAAACCCCGCCGGCAGGGGCTGCCGGGCAGGGCGCTGGCTGCGCCCCGGACGGCTGCGAGGTCTGACGCTGCGCGCGGGTTCTGCGACAATGCGGCAGTGCGCCATGGTGGCGCCCCGTATTGGAGACACCCCATGCTCGTGATCGGCGTTGCCGGGACCGAACTCACCGCCCAGGAACGCGAGTGGCTGCAGCACGACGCCGTGGCCGGCGTGATCCTGTTCAAGCGCAATTTCGCCTCGCGCGAGCAGGTGGCCGAGCTGTCGGCGGCCATCCGCGCCGCCGCGCCGCGCCCGCAGCTGATCTGCGTGGACCAGGAAGGCGGGCGCGTGCAGCGCTTCCGTGACGGTTACAGCGCGCTGCCGCCGCTGCAGGGCTTCGATGCCCTGTATGCCACCGATCCCGAGGCTGCGCTGGCATTGGCCGAACAGCATGCCTGGCTGATGGCCAGTGAAGTGCGCGCCAGCGGCGTGGACCTCAGCTTCGCCCCGGTGGTCGATCTGGGCCGTGGCAACCTGGCCATCGGCGATCGCGCGTTCAGCGCGGACCCGCAGGTGGTGGCTGCGTTCACCGCTGCCTATGTGCGCGGCATGCACAGCGTCGGCATGGCTGCCACGCTCAAGCATTTCCCCGGGCACGGCACCGTGCTGGAAGACACCCATTTCCACGATGCCAGCGACCCGCGTTCGCTCGATGAACTACGCGCGCTGGACCTGATCCCGTTCGCGGCCGGCATCACTGCCGGCGCCGATGCGGTGATGATGGCCCACGTGGTCTACCCACAGGTCGCGCCGGAGCCGGCCGGCTACTCGCCACGCTGGATCCAGCAGATCCTGCGCGAGGAGATGGGCTTCCGTGGTGTGGTCTTCTCCGATGACATCGGCATGGCCGCCTCGTTCTCGGCCGGTGGCGTCAAGGCGCGCGTGGATGCGCACCTGGAGGCCGGCTGCGACGTGGTGCTGGTCTGCCACCCCGAACTGGTGGAAGAATCACTGCGCGCGGTCGAAGGCCGCGCCCTCAACACCGCTGCGCTGCTCGGCCTGATCGGTCGCGGCGCGTTGGGCTGGGACGGCCTGCTGGCCGATTCCCGCCACGGCACCACCCAATCCCGTTTGCTTGACACCCTTGGAAGAACCGTCTGATGCCCAACCTCACCATTTCCCAGGCCCTGGCCCAGGCCGACCTGCTGGTCGACCGTCCCACCATCGACAAGGCCATCGCTGGCATCGCCGACGCCATCGCGCGCGATTACAAGGGCGAGGTCCCGCTGTTCCTGTCGATCATGCACGGCGCGCTGCCGTTCGCCGGCCAGCTTGCGCTGGAGCTGGGCGCACGCGGCCAGGACGTGCAGTTCGATTACCTGCACGCCACCCGCTACCGCGGTGAAACCACCGGCGGCGATCTGGTCTGGAAGCACAAGCCGGCCACCGCGCTGTTCGGCCGCCGCGTGCTGCTGGTCGATGACATCCTGGATGAGGGTTACACGCTGCAGGGCGTGCGCACCTGGTGCCTGGAGCAGGGTGCCACCGACGTGCGCATCGCCGCGCTGACGGTCAAGCTGCACGACCGCGCGCTGCCGGACGTCAAGGCCGACTACGCTGGCATCGACCTGCCGGACCGCTACGTGTTCGGGTTCGGCATGGACGTCAACGAGACGCTGCGCTGCGTGCCGGCCATCTACGCGATGAAGGAATGATGGAGCACATTTCTCTCGCCGTCATCGGCGGCACCGGCGTCTACAAGCTGGCCCAGCTCGATGACGTGAGCAGCCACCAGGTCGAGACACGGTACGGCACGCCGTCCGGTCCGATCCGCGTCGGCACGCTGCTGGGCCAGCGCGTGGCCTTCCTGGCGCGCCACGGTGAAGGCCACTCGCTGCCGCCGCACAAGATCAACTACCGCGCCAACCTCGCCGCGCTCCAGCAGATCGGCGCGCAGCGCGTGCTTGCGCTCAATACGGTTGGCGGGATCACCGAACCGTTCGGCCCGCGCGTGCTGGCCTGCCCGGACCAGCTGATCGATTACACCTGGGGCCGCATCTCCACCCTGTGCGAAGAGCCGGGTACCGAGGTGCTGCACGTGGACTTCGGGCACCCGTATACACCGATGCTGCGCAGCAAGGTGCTGGCCGCGGCGAAAGTGACCGGCGTGCGCCTGCAGGACGGTGGTTGCTACGGTGCCACCCAGGGCCCGCGCCTGGAAACCAATGCGGAAATCGCGCGCATGCGCCGCGATGGCTGCGATCTGGTCGGCATGACCGGGATGCCCGAAGCGAGCCTGGCCCGTGAGCTTGGCCTGGACTATGCGTGCCTGGCGATTGTGGCCAACTGGGCCGCCGGCTGTGGCGATGGCGATGAAATCACGATGGCCGAAGTACTGGCCAATGTGGACGCTGCCTCCTCCGGCCTGCCCGAATTGATCGGTGAATTGGCACGGGGGTGATTGTCATTCCGGTACAAGGTTTGCATACTCCGCCAGTGCGCTGGTTGAGCGTACACCACCCATTCATAGAAGAAGGTCTCGCATCACCATGCCGAACGGTACCGTCAAGTGGTTCAACGACGCCAAGGGATTTGGCTTTATCTCGCCGGAGGACGGCAGCGCCGACGTCTTCGCGCACTTCTCCGCGATCAACTCCAAGGGCTTCCGCAGTCTGCAGGAAGGCCAGAAGGTCACCTATGACGTGACCCAGGGCCCGAAGGGCGCCCAAGCCTCGAACATCGTGCCGGCTGAGTGATTTTTTCAGCTGCGCATTGAAAACCCCGCTTCGGCGGGGTTTTTTTTCATCAGTGAGTCCGCGCATGTCCCCTCGTCGCACCATCGCCATCGTCGGTTACGGCACCGCTGGCCAAGCAGCGTCGATCCTGCTTTCACGTGACCATCACGAGGTGCACGTATTCGAGCGTGCCCCCACCCCGGGTCCCGTCGGTGCGGGGTTCCTGCTCCAGCCCAGCGGTCTGGACGTGCTCTGGCAGATGGATCTGCTGCCCGCGGTGCTCCGCCACGGCGCTGCCGTGCGTCGCCTGTACGGCGAGACGCCGTGCGGACGCGCGGTGATGGACATGCGGTATGTCCATCTGGATGCCGCACTGTACGGCGTGGGCATGCAGCGCGGCGCGTTGTTCTCGCTGCTGGCAGCTGCGTGGGAACAGCCGGGCAACCTGCAGGCCGGTACTGCCATCGTCGAGGTCGACACCGCGCAGGGACGCGTGCGTGACACAGACGGGCGCTGGCACGGGCCGTACGATCTGGTGATTGCGGCCGATGGTGCCGCCTCCTCGCTGCGCGCGCAGGTGCAGGGCACCTCGCTGGACCGCGAATACCCGTGGGGCGCGCTGTGGTGCCTGCTGCCGCGCGGCGACTGGCCGCACGTGGATGAACTGCGGCAACGCTATGTGGCCGCGCGCAAGATGATCGGGCTGCTGCCGGTAGGGACCCGGCCGGGCAACGATGCGCCACAGCTGAGTTTCTTCTGGAGCCTGCCACGTGACCGCTTCGCACAGTGGGAGCGTGACGGCATGGCCCGCTGGCTCGATGAGATCGCCACGCTGTGGCCGCAGGCGCATGAGCGCCTCGCCGGCGTGACGGAACCGGGTCAACTGGCCCGCGCCGGGTACCGCGACGCCGTGCTCTCGCGCTGGCATCGCGGGCGGCTGGTGCTGGTCGGCGATGCGGCGCACGCGATGAGTCCACAGCTGGGGCAGGGCGTGAACATGGCGCTGATGGATGCGCTGGCGTTGCGCGACGCACTGCGTGCGCACGCCGATGCCGATGTCGCGCTGCGGGCCTACCAGGTGCAGCGGCGCGCCCACGTGGCGATCTACCAGTACTGGAGTCGATGGCTGACGCCCTTGTTCCAGTCCGAACGCGATGGACTGGCGCGCGCACGCGATGTGCTGTTCCAACCCATGGGCCGCGTGCCGGGTGGGCGCGGGCATATGCTCCGCGTGCTCAGCGGAACCCAACGTGGCTGGCTGGGCAGACTGCCGTTGTCGCCCGCGTTCGAGCAGGCGATGCATGCCGCGCGAGCGACGGATGGCATCAGCTGATAACCCTGTGTATCGGTGCACGCGCCGATGTGAAGGCGTGAATAACATTCATTGACGGTGGACTCACCGCTGGCATGGGACAACACTCTGGCAAACGCAGCGCTCGCGCGCTTATCCATGCGCGCCCTGCTGACACCGCTGATGCGCGTCCAATTCCTGATCGCGTGGAGGCCCGCGACGGCGGGGTGGTACGGTGATGCTGCGTTTGCGACCTACGGTCCGGTGGACCGATCGCAACCCAAGGAGATTGAAATGCTGTTCTCGGCCGAAACTCTGGAAAGTGAAATCCGCAAACTGCGCGGACTACTGCAGATGCTGCATGAGGATCAGCCGGACGTGATGGAAGACGTGTTCGAGTTCCATGTGACCAGCCTCATCACGCACGCCGCGCCGGAGCACCATCCGCGCATCCGTGCCGCCGCCCATGACATGCTGACCGCGATCCAGCGGCAACCCGTGCGGCCCAATCCGAATGCACCGGATATCCGGTTGATGCCCGACCTGTTGGCCTCGGCTGCCTGATCCAGGCAACGTAGCTGGGGTCACGTACGTCGCGCGCTGTCCGAATCAGCGCGCCGGCAACGCGATGGCCTGGTCTTCGACACAGGCCACCAGCTGCTCGCCGGCACCGAGCACCGGTGCGATGCCGGCGGTGAATCCGGAAAACGCCGGCAGGATCGTCATTCCCTCGCGCATCCAGAACGACGGCCACCGCCGCTGCATGCCGGGCAGGCGCGCCAGCGGGTGCAGATGGCCGCACAGCACATGCAGGCCCGGCTGACGCTGCGGTGCATGGCGCAGCAGGAAGGGCCCCTCCTGCACACGCTCGCCGAGCAGTTCGATGCCCAGGTCGGCCTTGGGCAACACCCGGTCGTGATTGCCTTCGAGCGCGCCGATCCACAGGTGGGAATGCTGCTCGCGCCATCCCTGCCATTGCCGGTACCACGCCGCGCGATGCGCCGCGCCATGCAGGACATCCCCGAGAATCCACAGATGGCGCACGTCGTGGTGCTGCACCATCGCGCCCAGCCGTTGCAGATCATCGGAGGTGCCGCCACTGGGCAGGCCGATGCCCGATCGCCGGAACAGGTCGGCTTTGCCCAGATGCAGATCGGCGATCAACAGTGCGTGCCGTGCCGGCCAATGCAGCGCACGCGCGCCAAGCAGATGGACGGTCTCGCCGGCGAGGGTGATCGGCAGTTCAGGCGCCATGGCGCTTCTCCAGTTGCTGTGCGGCGCGCAGGACGCGGGTCTTCCAGTCTTCGTTGCTGAGCTGGCCGCGCAGCCGCTCGGCCCAGAGTGGGAAGGACAGTGGGCCCAAGCTGGCGGGATGCTGCAGGCTCAGCGTGCGCGCCTGGCAGGTGGTGAGGGCGCGGGCCAGACTGTCGAGATCGAGTTGATCGTGCAGCACTTCGTGTTCGGCCAGCGTCAGCAGGATGTGATCCGGATCATGTTGGCGCAGGACGTCGTACAGCAATCCGCTGGAGGCCTGCAGCTGACGCAGGCTGCGCGGTGTCCGCCCCGGCAGCGCGGGTACCAGCATGCCGGACACGCGCGCGATGTCGCGGAACTGGCGTCGGGCAAGCTCGCCCAGATTGAGGCTCTCGCGCAGATCCGCAAGCAGTCCCTGCGGTTCCAGCAACGCGCGCACGCGCGCCGCATCGATCTCAATCGCACGCGCCGGGGCGAGCACGAAACCGTAATCGTTGGCCGCGTAACCGAACGTATTGCTCTGCAGGCGCGTCCAGCGCATCGCCATCAACGCGGCCAGCCCTTCATTGACCTGACGGCCGGCGAAGGGATACACGAACACGAACTGGCCTTCGCGCCGGCGGACATGCTCCACCAGCAGCAGCTCGGGCCCGGGCAGGGCCGACAGGCGCATCTGCAGCGCCAACAGCGGCGCCAACCACTGCATCTCCGGGCTCTCGGGCGGGTGGGCCAGCACGGTTTCCATTTCATGCCCGAGCGCGTCCGACAGCGGCAACCGACCGCCCTGCCAACGCGGTACCACCCCATCGCCGCCGCGCGCTACGCGCACGTAGGCGGTCAGGTTCTCCAGCCGCACCAGTTCCAGCAGGCGGCCGGCGAACTGGAAGCGATCGCCCGGGCGCAGCCGGCTGAGGAACTGTTCCTCCACCGCGCCGAGCCGGCCGCCGCGCAGGAACTGCACCATGACGCTGCCATCGCTGGTGATGGTGCCGATCGACAATCGATGCCGCAGCGCGACGCGGCGGTCATGCACGCGATAGAGGCCATCGTCATCGCGCACGACCTTGTGGAAGTCCGGGTACTGCGACAGCGCGCGCCCGCCCTGCACGATGAACTCCAGCACGCCCTCCCAGTGCGCGCGGTCCAGCCCGGCAAAGGCATGCGTGCGCCGTACCTGCTCGAACAGCGCATCGGGATCGAAGCCGCCACCGAGGGCGCAGCTCACGGCATGTTGCGCCAGCACGTCCAGGGACAGCCGCAGCGGCCGGCGTGCTTCGATGTGGCCATGGGCGAGCGCGCGCCTTGCCGCTGCGTACTCAATGAGCTCCAGCGCATGGGAGGGCACGCAGACGATGTGGCCCGATTCGCCGGGGCGGTGCCTGGCGCGCCCCGCACGCTGAAGCAACCGTGCGATGCCCTTGGGGCTGCCGATCTGCAGGACCTGGTCGACATTGGGGAAATCGACGCCGAGATCCAGGCTGGAGGTGGCGACCACGCAGCGCAGCCGGCCCTCGCGCAGGCCTTCCTCGGCCGCGCGGCGCAACGCCGGGTCGAGCGAGCCGTGGTGCAGCGCGAGCGTGGCCGGGTCTTCCGGCCACACCGCGGACAGCGCCTGGTGCCAGAGCTCGGCGTGGGCACGGGTGTTGGTGAACAGCAGGCTGGTACGCACTGTCAGCAGTTTTTCCAGCACGCGCTGCAACTGCGACAGACCCAGATGGCCCGCCCACGGGAAGCGCTCGCCCTGCGCGGGCAGCAGCGTTTCCACACTGACCGGGCGCGGCCGCGCACCAGCCACCAGCGGGGCATCGGGCACATCGGGCAACAGCACTTCGCGCGCTTCGTCCAGATTGCCCAGCGTCGCTGACAGCCCCCACACCTGCAGCGCGGGCAGGGCATCGCGCAGGCGGCGCAGATTCAACTGCAGCAGCACACCGCGCTTGTTGCCGAGCAGTTCGTGCCACTCATCCACCACCACGCAGCGCAGGTGCTGCAGGCGCGCCATCGTATCGGGATAGCTCAGCAGCAGCGCCAGTGATTCGGGCGTGGTCACCAGCACATCCAGCCGCCCTTCACGCGCCAGGCGCTTGTCGCGCGCGCTGGCATCGCCGGTACGCAGGCCCACCTGCCAGTCCAACCCGAGGGCATCCAGCGGCTCACGCAGTGCGCGCGCCGTGTCGGCGGCCAGTGCGCGCAGCGGGGTGATCCACAACACCTGCAGGACCGGTACGGGCGTCTTCGCGCGGCCGCGGGTGGTTCGGGGCGGTGGATCGTTGAGTGCCTGCAGCAGCGGCCCACCGAACATCGCCAGCGTCTTGCCGCTGCCGGTCGGTGTGTGCAGCAGGCCGGACCCGCCGGCCAGGTAATGCCGCCACATCGCTCTCTGGAAGGGCAACGGTGCCCAGCCCCGGCTGGCGAACCACGCCGTCAGGCGGGCCATGGCCTCGCGTCGCGTCACCGCGCCAGCGCCTGCAGCTGGGCCAGCGTGTCGGCCTCGCTGGCCGGCTTGTCATGCCGCCAGCGCAGGATGCGCGGGAAGCGTACGGCGATGCCGGACTTGTGACGCTTGCTGCGGTTCACCGCTTCGAAGCCGAGCTCGAACACCTGCTCGCCACGCACGCTGCGCACCGGCCCGAAGCGCTCGATCGTGTTCGCGCGGATCCAGCGGTCCAGCGCGAGGATTTCCTTGTCGTCCAGACCCGAGTAGGCCTTGGCCACCGGCACCAGCGTCTCGCCGTCCCACACCCCGAAGGTGTAATCGGTGTAGAGCGTGCTGCGCCGGCCGTGGCCGGACTGCGCGTAGATCATCACCGCATCGATGGTCAGCGGGGCGATCTTCCATTTCCACCAGTCGCCGCGTCGGCGCCCGGCCTGGTAGACGGAGTCGCCGCGTTTGAGCATCAGCCCTTCCACACCGCGCTCGCGGGCCAGATCGCGCTGCGCGGCCGCCGCGCTCCAATCGGCCACGCGGACGGCCGGCGACAGCATCAGGCGCGGGTCGGCCAGCGTGGCGAGCACCTCGGCCAGGCGCGCACGCCGTTGCGACAGCGGCAAGGCGCGCAGGTCGTCACCGTCCAGTTCGAGCAGATCGTAGGCGAGCACGCGCACCGGCGTATCGCGCAGCGTCTTGGGGCCAGGCTTGAGGCGCTGGATGCGCGTCTGCAGCGCGGTGAAGGGCAGCGGCAGATCATCGCCGTCGGCCCAGGCCAGCAGTTCGCCATCGATCACGCAGCCATCGGGCAGCGCCATCGCCGCCGCTTCGATCTCCGGGAAGCGCCCATCCAGCCGTTCTTCGCCGCGCGACCACAGCGCGACCTCGCCCTGGCGGCGCAGTACCTGCAGGCGGATGCCATCCCATTTCCATTCCAGCAGCCAGTCGTCGATCGGCCCGAGCGTGTCGACCTCCGCCTCCAGTGGTGAGGCCAGGAAGAACGGATAGGGCTGCTGGCGATCTTCCGGCCGCTCTTCCGGGGACAGCAGCGCCGCCAGCAGCCCGGGCGTGGGTACCCAGCTGCCGAGCATGCGCTGGGCGATGCGCGCGATATCCAGGCCCGACCATTCGGCCAGTGCCTGTTGCACCAGCCGCTGCGATACGCCCACGCGCAGCGCGCCGGTCAGCAGCTTGTTGAACACCAGCCGCTCGTCGAAGGCAAGCTGTTGCCACGCCTGCGTGATCGCGGCGTGGCGCACCGGTTCGGGTTGATTGGCGACCGGCAGCAGCTTCTGCTCGATCCAGTCGGCGAGCGCGATATCCGCTCCGGCCTGCACCGGGTCGTCCATCAGCAGGGTGAGGGTCTCGGCCAGATCGCCGACCTGGTCATAGCTGTCGTCCACCAGCCACGCCGGTGTGTCGGACATCTCGGCCACCCACGTGCGCAGTTCGGCGTTGCCGGCGATCTTCTGCCGCGCACTGGTGACCTTGCCGCCGGCCAGCAGGAACAGTGCCCATGCCGCGTCGTGCGGTGGCGCCTGCTGGAAGTAGCGCACCAGCGCAGCGCGCTTGTCGCCGGTAGCGGTGCTGCGGTCGAGTTCGCTGTAGAGCGCGGCGAAGCGTTTCATTCTTCGTCCCCGTAGCCGGTGGCGAACGCTTCGGCGGCGACACCGCGCTCGCGCAGGAACCGGATCAGCGCATCGGTATTGCCGTGGGTGGCGATGACGCGGCGGGCACCGGTCTCGGCGATGGTGCGCAGCAGGTCGGGCCAGTCAGCATGATCGGAGACGACGAAGCCACGGTCGTAGTTACGGCGGCGGCGGTTGCCGCGCACCCGCATCCAGCCGGAGGCAAAGCCCAGCTGCGCACGCTTGAAGCGGCGCATCCACGCGCTGCCCGCGGCCGAGGGCGGGGCAAGAATCAACTTGCCGGCGAACTCGGCACCGCGCGCCTGTTCGCTGACCGGCTCGGTCGCCAGCATCGGAATCCCGGCTTCGCGGTACACCGCCACGCCGGTGGCGATGGCGCCATGCAGCAGTGCAGGCTGGTCATCCAGTGGCAGCAGCTCGGCGAGGATCCGCTGCGCCTTGCCGAGCGCGTAGCACAGCAGCACGGCCGCCTCGCCGCGCGCTTCGCACTCGCGCCGCCAGGCCACGATGTCGGCGGCGACCTGCGAGGTGTCCGGCCAGCGGTAGACCGGCAGGCCGAAGGTCGCTTCGGTGATGAAGGTGTCGCAGGGCACCACCTCGAACGGGTCGCAGCTCGGATCGGGCTGGCGCTTGTAGTCGCCCGAGGCCACCCATACCCGGCCTGCATGGGCGATACGCACCTGGGCCGAGCCGAGCACATGCCCGGCCGAATGCAGCGAGACCTCGGTGTCGCCCAGGGCGAAGCGCTCGCCGTACGCGTGCGCGGTGCAGTCCACATCGCCCAGGCGCCAGCGCAGGATCGGCAGGGTCTGCGTGGTGCAGTGGTAATGGCCCATGCCGTTGCGCGCGTGATCGCCATGGCCGTGTGTGATCACCGCACGCGGCACCGGCCGCCACGGGTCGATGTGGAAATCACCGGCCGGGCAGTACAGCCCCTCGGGCCGGAGCACCACCAGATCGTCGTTGTCGGCATCGGTGTTCATGCCTGCACTGTGCCGCCGCGCTCGTGCAGGAGGTGAGAATCCGCATGAACGGCGGCCTGCAGGGGGATGCGGCAGAATCGGTGCATCTGTCTGCAAGGAGGTCGCCGTGATGACGTCTGCATTGCCCGCGTTCGAAACACACCAGGTGAGCAACCAGCCGCCACCTTTCGGGGGGCGCAATCTGTGGGCCGACGACGTCGCGCTGGCCGAGGCAGTACAGCGCGAAGGCGGCGCCGCGTTCGCGGGCCAGTTGGCGCGCTATGGCGGTCTCGCCGGCGATGAGCTCTATCGGATCGGCTTCGATGCCAATCGCGATCGCCCGCGTCTGCGCACCCACGATGCACAGGGCCATCGCATCGATACCGTCGAGTTCCATCCGGCATACCACCAGCTGATGACGGCGGCGAAAACGCATGGCGTGGCCGGGCTGTCCTGGCACGATGGTCGCCCCGGCGCGCACGTGGCACGTGCGGCGTTGAGCTACCTGCATCACCAGGCCGAGGCGGGCACCAGTTGCCCGTTGACGATGACCCACGCTGCGGTCGCCGTGTTGCGCCAGGATCCGTCGCTCGCCGCCTGGGCGGACAAGGCGGCAGCGCCTCACTACGACCCGCGTGACGTACCGATTGCCGACAAGGCCGGGATCACCCTGGGCATGGGCATGACCGAGAAGCAGGGCGGTTCGGACGTACGCAGCAACACCACGCGGGCCGAGCCCCAGGCCGATGGCAGCTATGCGTTGGTGGGTCATAAGTGGTTCTTCTCCGCGCCGATGTCCGATGGCTTCCTGGTGCTGGCGCAGGCGCCGGGCGGCCTGAGCTGTTTCCTCATGCCGCGGCGCCTGGCCGATGGCCACCGCAACGCGTTCCGTCTGATGCGCTTGAAAGACAAGCTTGGCGACTGGTCCAACGCTTCCAGCGAGGTGGAGTTGTGCGGGGCCTGGGCGCAGCGGGTGGGCGAGGAGGGGCGCGGGGTGGCGACCATCATCGGCATGGTCATGATGACGCGGCTGGACTGCATGCTCGGTGCCGCCGCCGAGATGCGCATGGCGCTGGCGCAGGCGCTGCATCACACCCGGCATCGCAGCAGTTTCGGCACGCGGCTGAGCGAGCATCCGCTGATGGCCAACGTACTGGCGGACCTGGCGATCGAATCCGAAGCGGCCACGGTGTTCGCCATGCGCGTGGCACGGGCGGTGGATCAGGCCGGGACGGATCCGCAGCAGGCGGCATTCGCGCGCATCACGACGGCAGTGGGCAAGTACTGGGTGTGCAAGCGCGCGGCCGTGTTCGTCAATGAAGCGCAGGAGTGCCTCGGCGGTGCCGGCTATGTGGAAGAGTCGATGCTGCCACGGCTGTATCGTCAAGCGCCGTTGAATTCCATCTGGGAAGGCAGCGGCAACATCCAGTGCCTGGATGTGCTGCGTGCGCTGTCGCGCGAACCACAGGTGCTGCAGGCGCTGGACGCCGAGCTGGATGCGGTGGCCGGTGTGGATGCGATCTATGACGCCGCCCTGCGGGCGTTGCGCATGCAGCTCGCGGCAACGCCGGAACAAGCACAGGCCCGCCGTATCACCGAACGCCTGGCGCTGGTGTTGCAGGCCGCGGTACTGCTGCGCGCGCAGAGCCCGAACGCATCGGCCTTCATCCGCTCGCGGCTGGGTGCCGAGCATGGGATGGCGTTCGGGACGTTGCCGGCCGACGTGGACTTCGCGGCCGTGCTGAGCCGCGCGCTGCCGTGAACGCGCCCCAATGAAAACGCCCCCTCAGGAGAGGGGGCGTTGGTCACACCCGAAGGCGGCGTGAGGGACGCCGGACTCAGCGCTTGGCTTCGTTGGCGTTCTTCTTGGCATCGTCGGCAACGTCGCGCGCCTTGTCGGCGACCTTCTGCGCGGCATCGGCAGTGGAATCGCTGGCGTGGGCAGCCGCATCCTTGGCGGCGACCTTGGCCTCGCCAGCGGCCTCGGAGGTCGCTGCGGCAGCGCGGTCGAGCGCCTGCTGGGTGTCGGCGGCGGCGCGCTCGGAGGCGGCAGCGGCATCGTCGGCGGCAGTGCGGGTGGCGGCCGCGGCCTTGTCGACCGCTTCGCGCGCGGCGGCATTGGTGCTGTCGGCGGCCTGGGCGGCATCACGGCGGGCCTGTTCGGCCTCCGGGCCCTTGCACGCGGCCAGGCCGAGCAGCAGGGAAGCAGCCAGCAGGGAGGTGGTCAGCGGACGGATCTTCATGTGGCGCTCCAGAACGGCGATGGATGGGAGGCCAGCCTATTCATGCGCCTGTGAAGAACCGGTGCGCGGCAGGACATGCACAACACGCGCCCAAAGAAAAAGCCGCTGGCGAACCAGCGGCTTCTTCAGACTTGCTTGAAGAAAGAAGTTATTACTTCTTGGCTTCTTCAGCAGCGTCCTTGGCCTTCTCGGCGGTGCCTTCGGCAGCCTTGGCAGCGTCAGCAGCCTGGTCGGCAGCAGCGTCGGTGGCAGCGCCAGCAGCCTGGGCAGCGGCATCGGCCGAAGCGTCAGCAGCGGTGGTGGCGGTGTCGGCAGCAGCCTGGGCAGCGTCAGCAGCCGGGGCGCCAGCAGCAGCGGCCTGGTCAGCAGCGGCCTGGGCGTCAGCGGCAGCTTCGTTGGCCGAAGCGGCGGCGTCAGCAGCCTGCTCCTGCTTCGAGCAGGCGGTCAGAGCCAGGCCCAGGGCCATTGCGATCAGCAGCTTGTTGATGCTCATTGTTGTGAATCCTCGTCGTTAGATTAGGCAACGCGCTATTGCGCGCCCGGCAACATGATGACAAGCCACGATTGGCTGTCAAGCGATCGCGCATTCAGTTTTGAGAAATGCGCGTTAAATCAAATCAAATCAATTCGATAGCGATGGCGGTTGCTTCGCCGCCGCCGATGCACAGGGTAGCAATTCCGCGCTTGGCGTCACGCTTGCGCAATGCGTTCACCAGCGTGACCACCAGCCGTGCACCGGAGGCACCGATGGGATGACCCAATGCGCAGGCGCCGCCATTGACATTGACCTTGTCGTGCGGAATGCCCAGCTCGCGGATCGGCGCCATCGCGACCACGGCGAAGGCTTCGTTGATCTCGAACAGATCCACCTGGTCCAGCGTCCAGCCGGTCTTCTCCAGCAGCTTCTGGATCGCACCGATGGGGGCGGTGGTGAACCATTCCGGCGCCTGCGAGTGCGTCGCATGGCCGACGATGCGGGCCAGCGGCTGCAGCCCGCGGGCGGCGGCATCTTCTTCGGACAGCAGCACCACGGCGGCAGCGCCGTCGGAGATGCTCGACGAGCTGGCGGCGGTGACCGTGCCGTCCTTCTTGAACGCCGGGCGCAGGGTCGGGATCTTGGCGATGTCCGAGCGGCTCGGCTGCTCGTCCTGTGCGTATTCGACCTCACCCTTGCGCGTGCTGACCTTCACCGGAACGATTTCACCATCGAAAGCGCCATTGGCCTGGGCGGCTTGCGCACGGCGCACCGATTCGATGGCGAAGGCATCCTGGTCCTCGCGGCTGACCTGGTACTTCTCCACGGTGCACTCGGCGAACTCGCCCATGGCTTTGCCGTCATACGCATTGACCAGACCGTCGTGGGCCATGTGGTCGATCACCTGGAAGTTGCCGAAGCGGTTGCCGGTGCGCGAGTTGGGGATCATGTGCGGGGCGTTGGACATCGACTCCATGCCGCCGGCGACCACGATGCTGGCCGAGCCGGCCTTGATCAGGTCATGCCCCAGCATGATGGCCTTCATGCCCGAGCCGCACACCTTGTTGAGGGTGGTGGCGCCGGTGGAGACCGGAATCCCGGCGGCGATCGCGGCCTGGCGGGCCGGCGCCTGACCGAGGTTGGCCGGCAGCACGCAGCCCATGATCACTTCGGAAACGTCCGCAGCCGGTACTCCGGACTGCTCCAGGGCCGCGGCGATCACGGTGGACCCCAGGGTCGGGGACGGCACGCCGTTGAACTGGCCCAGGAAGGAGCCGATGGCGGTGCGCTTGGCGGCGGCGATGACGATGTTGGACATGTGCAATCTCTTTGGTGCGTGAGCGAAGAGCGGAATGGGAACGCGGGCGTTGGAAGCCGACGCATTTCCCGGCAGACTGCGTGGGGGTCGGTCCAGTATAGAGGGTCGGCATTGACTGCCGGTGTCTGCCCGGGGGCAGGCAGGTGGGGAAGGTCCATTCACAAGGGGAGCAGGGATGAAGCAGGTTGTGATCGGCAGGTCGGCCTTGGCCGCGGCATTGGCGCTGGCACTGAGTGCGTGCGGAGGCGGGGGCAGCAATGTCCGCGGGGACCTGGAGCCGTCGCCTCCCCCGACCACGCCCCCGTCGCCGCCGCCCACCACACCGCCTTCTCCGCCGCCGACCACGGCCCCGCCGCCGCAGCCGTCCATCGATGCGCACCTGAGCATCGTCCAGGCGGGCCCGGCGCAGTCTGCCGGCTGGACCGGGTCCGGCGTGCGCATCGGCGTGGTCGATTCGGGCGTGAACCGCGAGCACCCGGCACTGAACGGGCGGGTGCTGGCCAATTACACCTATGTCGATCCCCGCGTGAACAATGTCAATGTGGATGACGTGGTCGGTCACGGCACCGTGGTGGCCCAGCTGGCGGCCGGCGCCAGGGTCGGCAGCTGGCCGGGTGGTGTGGCCAGCGAAGCGCAGATCGTCTCGGCGCGCATCATTGCTGACAAGCGCCCCGTCGATGACGGTTCGGGCAGTGGCAACGAGATCACCGGTGCAGTCGGTCTGGACGGTGTGCATCAGGATCTGATCGCCGCCGGCGTCAAGATCATGAACAACTCGTGGGGCGGCCTGTACTGGACCAACCCCTCCGCCACCGCGCCGATCGCCCAGGAATACCGCCCCTTCATCCTCAGCAACGGCGGCCTGGTGGTGTTCGCCACCGGCAACGAGAGCAAGCCCAATCCGTCCAGCATGGCGGCGCTGCCCAGCCAGGTCGGCCCGGGCGGCAGCCTGCCCGCTGCGGATCTGGAACGCGGCTGGCTGAGCGTGACCGCAGTGGACACCGCCGACCCGAGCAAGCTGGCTTCGTATGCCAACGCCTGTGGCGTGGCGGCACGCTATTGCCTGGCCGCCCCGGGCACGGTGGCCTACGTCGATCCCGCCAGCAAAGGGGGCACGCCAACGTACTTTTACGGTTCGGGCACGTCTTACGCGGCGCCGCTGGTCTCCGGCGCGGCCGCCCTGGTGTGGCAGAAGTACCCGTATTTCACCAATGATCTGGTGCGCCAGACGCTGCTCGGCACGGCCACCGATCTCGGTGCGGCCGGCGTGGACAGAACGTTCGGCTATGGCCTGCTCAACATCGCCAAGGCGATCAACGGTCCGGCCAGGCTGGACTGGGGCGATACGACGGTCAATGTCAGCACGCCGGGGCTGAATTCGGTATGGAGCAACGACATCAGCGGCAGCGGCGGACTGACCAAGCAGGGTACGGGTGCGTTGACCCTGGCCGGCGCCAATACCTACACCGGTGACACGTTCATCGAGCGCGGCACCCTCGCGCTGCGCGGCGGTGCGTCGCTGCGTTCCAACGTGCTCATCGTGCCGCAGGCCGGTGACCCCAACGGCGCGGCGCTGCAGTTCATGAACGGCACCACGCGGGTGAGTGGCAACGTGGACAACGGCGCCAGCGTGATGCTGCGCAGCGACAACATCGATGCGGTCATCGAAGGCAACTACATCCAGCGTGCCGGCGCGCAACTGGTCGTGGCACTGGGGGCCAACCCGCTCATGGTGAACGGCACCGCCACGCTGGCCGGCACGGTCCGTGTGGACAGCATCATCGCCGGCTACGTGCCCCGTGACGGACGCACGCAGCCACTGCTGCACGCCGATGGTGGGGTGGCCGGCACGTTCGCCAGCGTCACCAACGGACTGGCACCCGGCAGCCTGCTCCAGGCCAGCCTGCTGCACGCCAACAACGACGTCACCATGGTCATCGATCGCATCAGCGTCACCAGCGCCAGCCTCCAGGCCGGCCTGGGCGGCACGGCGCTGGCCTCGGCAGCGCGGGTCGAATCCGCGTTTGAAGTGCTGGATCGCAACGGTGCGGCACTGGACGGGTTTGCCGACGGGGCCGGGAAGCTGCAGCAGGTGGATGGCGCCAGCGCCTTGCAGGCCAGCCTGGACAGCCTCTCCGGCAAGGCGCATGCCCTGGCCACGGCAGCGACCTTCGACAGCATCGACATGAACCGTCGTGCGCTGTCGGCACGGCTCGGTGAGGTGCAGGCCGTGCCACGCCTGCGCGGTGCCTGGCAGAGCACGCTGGGCGAGGCGGGCCAAGGCAGTTTCGCCGGCAACGGCGTGGCGACCCGCGGCTGGATGATGGGCCAGGACATGGCGTTGGGCAGCCACGGCATGCTCGGTGTCGCGTTCGGTGAAACGCGCAGCTACGGCAGCCGCGAGTGGGGCAGTGACCGCGGCCGCGACCGTCAGTCGCAGGCGCAGGTGTATGCCGGCTGGGGCACCGGCCGCGCCTATGCGATGGGCCAGGTCGGCGCGGGCCAGTTCACCCGTGAGATCGATCGCCAGTTGCTGCTCGGTGCGGGGCAGTACGGCGTCAATGCGCGCTATGGCGGCAGCTTCAGTGCGGCCAGCGTGGAGTCGGGCTACCGTTTCGGCAGTGCCACCGCCTCGCTGACGCCTTACCTGGGCGCCGAGTACGCCCGGGTGGACAGCGATGGTTTCAGTGAAACAGGCGGCATGGGTTTCGGTCTGCGCGCGCGCGATGCCGTGAGTACGCGCAGCCAGGCGTTGGCCGGCCTGCGCGCCGAGCGGCGCTGGGGCGGCTGGTCGCTGCGCGGCTATGCCGAATGGCAGCAGCATCTGTCCAGCGACGGCCTTTCGCTGGATGCCAGCTTCGTCGGTGTCGAGGCCTGGGCGCCGGTGGCCGGGGTGCAGCCGGCCCGCTCGGGCGGGTTGTTCGGGCTTTCGCTGGAGTCATGGTTGAGCCGCAACAGCCGCCTGGCATTCGGGTACGACCAGCGCTTTGGGCCACGCGGCGATCTGCGTCAGGCGCAGCTGCGGTATTCGGCTGGGTTCTAGACGCGGGCCTGGCCGCGACGCACGAAAAAAGAGGGCGCGATCGATGATCGCGCCCTCTTCGTTTGTCAGCGCAGCGGCTCAGTTGCCGCGCAGGCTGCCCCGGCGCGGCGTGCTGCGGCCCAGCGGCATCTTCAGTTTGCCGATCGACAGGATGCGCGATTCGGCGATCTGGTCGGCGGCGCGCTGCGGGGCGATGCCCTCGCTCTGCGACAGCGCGAAGATGCGGCCGAGGTTGTGGTAGATGCTGCGGATCAGGCGCATCGCGCGCTCACGGTTGTAGCCGTCGATCTCCAGCGAGACGTTCATGACGCCACCGGCGTTGACCGCGTAATCCGGTGCGTAGAGGATGCCGCGCGCGTGCAGTTCATCGCCGACCTCCAGGCTGGAGAGCTGGTTGTTGGCGGTACCACAGACGATCTTGCACTTCAGGCGCGGCAGCGTGTCTGGATTGATCGCGCCTTCCAGCGCGCAGGGCGCGAAGATGTCGGCGTTGACGTCGTAGATGTCTTCCGGCTTGACCGCCTCTGCACCGTATTCGGTGACAGCGCGATCCACGCGCGTGCTGTCCAGGTCGCTGACGTACAGCTTGGCGCCACGATCGCGCAGCAGCTTCACCAGCTCCATGCCGATATGGCCCAGGCCCTGCACCGCGATGCTGGCCTTGCCCACTTCCTCATGGCCCAGCTTGTGCTGCATCGACGCCATCAGCGCCTGCAGCGCGCCGTATGCGGTGAACGGTGCCGGGTCACCGGAGCCGCCATGCACCTGGTGGACGCCGGTGACGTACTCGCTCTCCAGGTAGATGTTCTCCATATCGTTGACATCGGTGCCGACGTCCTCGGCGGTGATGTAGCGGCCACCCAGCGAATCGACATAGCGGCCGAAGGCGCGGAACAGCACTTCGGTCTTGTCGCGCTTCGGGTCGCCGATGATCACCGCCTTGCCGCCACCCACGTTGAGGCCGGCCAGGGCGTTCTTGTAGGTCATGGTGCGGCTCAGGCGCAGCGCATCGGCCAGGGCCTCGTCGGTACTGGCGTAGGGACGCATGCGCACACCGCCCAAGGCCGGGCCGAGGGTGGTGTTGTGGATGGCGATGATCGCCCTCAGACCGGCGTCGCGGCTGTGGCAGAACACCACTTGTTCGTGACCGGTGGTTTCGAGGGTTTCAAATAACATGGTGGCTCCGATGGTGCGAACGGTGGCGAACAGCGGCGAACGCGCCAGCAAAAGGTGGGTTGTAAAACAAAAAAAGCGACGTCGTCGGGTCTCGGACGGGTCGCGCGGCGCCATTCTAGTGCATTCCGACGGACGGTGTTGTCAGGGGTCTTGCGCCCCACGGCCATTAAAGTTGCTGAAGCGCAGGCCGATGCCGTGGCAACGGTGTGGATGGCCGGTCATCGCAGGAAGGATCACGTGGGCGCAGTCGCAACAAGGCAAGTGCGGGACCCGGCGCGTCCAGGGCCATGGGCATGATCGGCGCTGTAGTTGTCGGCGCCGCCGTGCTGGCGCTGCTTGGCATGGCCGCTGTGCTCCGTCACCGGCGTGCCGTGGTGGCGCCGTCGATGGCCCGTGGCACTGCCACGCACGGGCGAGCCGCGGCGTTGCCGGTTGCCCCGGTAGCGCCGGGTACCGATCCGGTGGGGGTGCTGCAGGCCGGGCTGCATACCCTGGCACTGGTGCCGCGCAGTGGCGATGCCGCCGACGCCGCGGCCCCGCGCACCGTTGAACTGCGTGATGCCGTCACCGCCTCGCTGCTGGCGCGGGACTGGTCGGCCAAACACCTGCCCCGCCGCCCGCAGCTGCTGCCGCAGCTGATCCAGACCGTCAACGACAGCGACGCCTCGGCGCGCGCCATGGCCGGGATCATCGGCCAGGACCCGGTGTTGACCGGCAATCTGCTGCGCATCGCCAACAGCCCGGTCTACCGGGTGCAGGCGCGCCCGGTGGAGACCCTGCAGCGTGCGGTCACCCTGGTCGGTACCGATGGCATCCGCCAGATCATCAGCGCGGTGCTGGTGCAGCCGGTGATGCAGCTGCAGTGCGATGCCTTTCCCCAGTTCAGTGCGGTGATCTGGGAGCATGCGCTGCTGGCCTCGCGTGCTGCCGCCGACCACGCACGCACGGTGACCCATGAAGATGGCTTCGCCGCGCAGTGGCTGGGCCTGACCCAGGGCCTGGGCGCGGCGCTGGTGATGCGCCATCTGCTCGATGCCTGCGCGCAACAGGCGCTCGCCGCCCCGCCGCGCGCGCTGGCGGCGGATCTTCTCGACAGTTGGACCCTGCCGGTGGCCAGCCGCATCGCCGCGGCATGGGAGCTGCCCAAGGCCGTGCACGATGCCTTGATCCGCCAGAGTGGCAGTGGGCTGGCGGCCAGCCTGCGCTTTGCCCGTGCGGCGGCGGCGGCCAGCCTGCTGTGCCGCCATGGCCAGATCGGTCAGGTCCAGGCCCTGGCGTTGCTGGAGCAACTGGACGACACACCGCCGCACGCACTGCAGTGGATCTGGCGGCGCGTGCACGGGCGCGCCGTGGAAACGCTGGAGGGCGACGAGGCCGAGCGCGACGTGGCCCAGGCCGGCTGAGCTAGAGCTGCGACTCCAGCGGCAGCCAGCTGATCGCGCGTGCGCTGGCCCGCAGCCAGAACCCGGTGTCCGGTTCGGTATACAGCCAGTGCGGCGGCTGCGCATCGCGCTCCAGCCACCGCACGTCGCCGTCCGGTCCCAGGGCCACCCAGTAGCTCTGGCGTGGGCTGGCCAGGCGCAGGTACTCCTCGCGCAGCTGCGCGGCGAGCACCGGATCGTTGAACAGCACGCCCATCTCGGTGTTCAGATACGCCGAGCGCGGGTCCAGATTGAATGAGCCGACGAAGCCGCGCTGGTCGTCGATCATGAACGCCTTGGTGTGCAGGCTGGCGCCACTGCTGCCGAACAGACCGCCGCCATCGACGTTGCCGCGCGATTTGAGCTCGTACAGCTGCACGCCACTGCGCAGCAACGGTGCCCGGTAGTGCATGTAACCGCTGTGCACGGCGGCCACATCATTGGCAGCCAGGGAGTTGGTGATGACCGCGACCTGGGCCCCGCGCGCGACCATCGCGCCCAAGCCCTCGGTGCCGTCCTCGCCAGGAACGAAGTAGGGCGAGATCAGCAAGGCTTTGTGCTGTGCGCTTTCCAGCTCCTGCACCAGGCGCGTCACCAGCCAGTCGGCCTGATCGTCGCGGCGGTGCTTCATCGGCGGGTCCGAGGCGATCTCCACGTGGTGTGACCAGTGCAGATCCAGCGCATCGCGGTAATACGATTTCGCCGCCTGCGAGCGCGCCACGCGTTCGAGATAGGGCTTGGCACTGTCCAGGCGCGCTTCGTGCTCGCTTTCGCGGATCAGCAGGCGCAGCTGCGGTTCGGTGTAGAACGCCAGCGCACGGATCGGCACAGCGGTATCGCTGTTCCAGTAATCGTCGAAGATCGTGTTGGCCTGCTGCACCGCTTCGCCGGCGACCAGCAGGTCCAGGTCGCGGAAGTTCACATCCGGGCGTGCGCTGAAATACTCCTCGCCGATGTTGCGGCCACCGACGATCGCCACGCGCCCGTCGGCGATCCATGACTTGTTGTGCATCCGGTGGTTGACGCTGAAAACGCGCTGCACCATCTCGACCAGCCGCCAGAGTCCGTTGCGGTTGCGGAACGGGTTGTACAGGCGGATCTCGATGTTGGGGTGCGCATCCAGCGCCATCATCAGCGCGTCCTTGTCCTGCGCGTTCATGTCATCGAGCAGGATGCGTACCCGCACGCCGCGCTCGGCCGCGCGGTACAGCTCGTTGGCCATGAGATGGCCGATGAGGTCGTCGTGCCAGATGTAGTACTGCAGGTCCAGGCTGCGCCCGGCGTGCTGGGTGATCACCGCGCGTGCGGCGTACGCGTCCAGCCCGTCGGACAGGAAGGCCACACCGGTCTGGCCGGGGTGCTCGGCCTGCAGGCGGACCAGCTCGCGATCGATCGGGGTCTGGTCGGCCTGGGTGGGCAGCACCGTCGAACGCTCGCCCACGGCCTGCGGGGTGAGGTGGTCGGCCAGCAGCAGGCCGCTGAGGACCAGCAGGATCAGCAGGGCGACAACGATCCCCAGCCAGCGCAGCAGCCGGCGCCAGAACGGTTTTTTCTCGGTCATGCCCCGATCGTAAGCGGCCGGGGCGTGCAGGGCGAGTGCTGGCGCGGTTTAGAAACGCTCGTCCGGTGCCAGGTAACGCCACTGGCCCGGGACCAGCTTGCCCATCGCCACGCGGCCGATGCGCAGGCGGCGGATGCTGATGACCTCCAGCCCGACCTGGGCGCACATGTCGCGCAGCTGGCCCGGATGCACCGGCTTGATCGCAAAGCGCAGGCGGGTTTCGTTCTGCCAGCTCACCTTGCACGGTGGCAACGGCCAGCTGCGGAAGCTCAGGCCGTGCGCGAGGCGCTTCATGCCGTAGGGCGCCAGCTCGCCACTGACTTCCACCAGGTATTCCTGCTCCAGCGTTGCGCCGCGATCCTTCAGGTGCGAGATCACGCGCCCGTCCTGGCTGACCACCACCAGGCCGCTTTCGTCGTCGGACAGCGGCATCACCAGCTGCAGGGCGTGGAAATGCCGCTGCAGCAGGGTCACCCCGGTGGCGTCGAGTTCACTGCGGCTTTCCGGGGTCACCAGGGCGCACAGTTCGTCCGAGCGCATGCCGGCCGGCTTGTGCAGCAGCATGCTCACGGTCTCGGTGCGGGTCGCCTCGGCGTTCTCGCGCAGCACGATGTCCTCGTCGGTGACCATCGTCTGCGGCTGTTCGACCACCTGGCCGTTGACGGTCACCCAGCCGCCCTCGATGTAGCGCTGGGCGTCGCCACGGGAGCAGCCGATCAGGCTGGTCAGGCGTTTGTCGAGTCGGATCGGGTCGGTCATGGGGCAGGCAACATAAAACGGGAAACGGGCGGGGAGTGTACTGGCTGGGGCCCGGCGCTGCGCGATGAGGGCCGCTGCGGCTCAGGCCGGCGTGCGTTCCAGGTGGGTCAGGTACAGGCGCAGATCGAACTCCAGCTGGTGATAGTCCGCTTCCATGTGGGTACACAGCTGGTAGAAGGCCTTGTTGTGGTCCGATTCCTTCAGATGGGCCAGTTCGTGCACCACGATCATCTTCAGGAACGGCGCCGGTGCCTCGCGGAACACCGTGGCGATGCGGATCTCGCGGCTGGCCTTGAGCCGGCTGCCCTGCACCCGCGAGACCGTGGTGTGGGTGCCCAGCGCGTGCTTGAGCACCTGCAGCCTGCTGTCGTAGATCACCTTGGACAGCGGCGCGGACTGGCGCAGGTAGCGCTCTTTCAGGCCCTGGGTGTAATCGTAGAGCTGGCGGTCGTTGCGGACCGTATGCAGTTCGGCATAGCGCTGCTCCAGCCACGGCCCCAGCCGGTCGCCCGCGATCAGCTCGCGCACCTGCTGCTGCAGGGCGTCGGGATAGCCGGCGAGGTACTTCAGGGCGGTCATCGGGCGGTTGGGGCGGGACGGGCAGACCAGTATGATGGCCTCCGGAATCCCGCAACAACAGATGCTAGGCGTATGGCGAAGGCAAATCCCCTGCAGGAGCAGCTGCTCAAGGCTGGGCTGGTCAAGAAATCCCAGGTCTCCCAGGCCGCCCGTGAACAGGTGAAAGCCCGTCACGGCAAGGCCCCGGCCGCGCCCAGCGAAAGCCAGCGCGAGGCCGAGCGCCTGCGCGCGGAAAAGGCCGAGCGCGATCGCGCGCTGGAAGCCGAGCGCAAAGCCAAGGCCCACGCCCAGGAACTGCAGGCCCAGGTCCGCCAGATCGTCGAGGCACACAAGGTCAAGCGTGAAGGCGAGAGCGAGTACCGCTTCAACGATGGCACGCTGATCCGCACCCTGCTGGTCAACAACGTGCTGCGCCGCCAGCTGGCCTCGGGCAGCCTGGTGATCGTGCGCCATGGCGACGGCTTCGAACTGCTGCCGCGGGCGGCGGCCGAGAAGGTCCGCGAGCGCGATGCCAGCGTGATCGTGCTCGACAACAGCCAGCCCGGCAGCGAGCCCAGCACCGGCAACGCCGAGGACGATGCGTACTACGCCCAGTTCCAGGTGCCGGACGACCTGGTCTGGTAAGCCCCGTCTGAAGCGTTCACCCGGCGCCGCGGGCGTTCAGCCCCACGTCGGCTCGGCGTCGTGGGCCGGGTCTATGCTGGTGGCCTGACACCGGCATGGGAGACACATCATGGCGACAGGTTGGGCAGGCGACGGCGCCGTCCAGGATCAGATCGACGCCACCGTCGATGAGGCCATCCAGCGGGCCCGCGCACAGTTGCGCGACGGCCCCGGATTGACCCACTGCGAGCACTGCGACGCGCCCATTCCCGAGGCGCGGCGGAAGGCCGTGCCCGGCGTACGACTATGCGTGCGCTGCCAGGAAGAAGAGGACGCCGCCCAGCAGGAGGGCAGCGGCTACAACCGCCGCGGCAGCAAGGACAGCCAGCTGCGCTAGGTATCGATCCCGCAGCGGGCATTGCCTGGCCGACGGCGGCGGGACTCAGCCGTCCCCTTGAATCCCGCCCGGCGCCTGCGAAGGATCGCGCCAACGGCGCACGGTGCGTTGGAAAAACATGTTGTTGGGCATCTGCAGGACCGTGCCTTCATGCCCACTGCCGGTTTCCTGCAACGTGGTGTAGATCAGATTGATGTCGATCACGCGGCCCTTGAGTCCAGGCTTCTCACCGTTTTCCAGCAGCTCGATGTAATCGTGCAGGCGGAACGGCCGCGTGGTGAAGATCAGCAGCGTGCAGAAGATGTTGGACAGCACGCTCCACGCGGCGAAGAACGCCACCGCGCCGACCGCGGCGAACCCGGTGAAGGCGGTCCACAGCACCGTTGCCGAGACGCCCACGATGTTGAGCACGATCAGCAGCACGGTGAAATACACCAGGAAGGTGAACACCCGACGTGCGCCCATGATCATTTCCGGCGGGAGTGTGTAGTGCTCACCGACGCGGCGGATCAGCCGCCGGGCAACCAGCCGCAGCAGCCAGGCCACCAGCAGGGTCACCAGAATCTGCAGGGCAGGGACCCCGTAGTGCAGCCATTCGTGGGTCCAGGCGGGCAGATGGTCTTTCATGGGGGCGGAATTCCTTTGCAGCGATAGTGCCGATCCCGCCATGGTAATGCCGATGCGCCTCGCCGCATCGTGGTGTGCGCTTACGGCCGCGGGCTGCCGTACACATCGAACGCAGCGATCATCGCCGAGGCGCACAGCGGCGCGTTCTGCGCGTACTGCAGGCAGACATCCGGCGCTTCGGGCGCCAGCGTGAGCCGGATCTGCAGCGGACTCCACGGCAGCGTGCAGCCGGTGGCCAGTGAGAGCAGCACGGCCAGGCAACTGGATGACATGGGGATACTCCTTGGCGGGCGCCGGTAGTGACAGAGGATTGGATGCCGCGTCGGCCAGGAAGGTTTAAAGACCGCAGAAATAATCCGCCTTGCCGCACGCGTGCCACACGCGAGTCCCGTAGCGGCCGGTAGGCCCCTGGGCAAAATCAAGGAGGAGGTCGTCGCCTTCAGGCGGCGGCCGGGGGACATTTGCCGAGGGCCCGCCGGTTGCTACGGGGCCCTCACGCTCGCGGCAGCCCCAAGCGGAGGCACCTGAAAAGAAAGTCAGAACGGGCTTAAACCTTTTCCATGCCCCCCGCATCCAACGGATATGCTCGACACGACCATGCCCGCCTCCAGCGCCACGAACCAGGCCGATGCCGCCGACGACCACGCCCTGGTGCGTGCCGCAGCCGCCGGTGACGTGACCGCGTACGAACGCATCTACCGACGGCATGCGCCGCGTGTGTACGCCGTGCTGTGGCGGCTGTGCGGCGGCCACGCGGCCCGCGCCGAGGATGCCCTGCAGGAGGCCTTCCTGCAGGCATGGCGCGCCCTGCCGGGCTTCCGTTTCGAAAGCAGCCTGGGCACCTGGCTGCACCGCCTGGGCGTGAATGCAGCGCTGATGGAACTGCGCGCCAACGCCACCGGCGATGCACGCGATGCCGGTGAGGAAGGCTGGGAGTCGCTGGCGATGCTGCCCGCCCAGGACCGCTGCGCGGGCACCTCGATGGACCTGGAGCGCGCGCTGGAAACACTGCCGCCACGGGCCCGCGCGGTCCTGGTCCTGCATGACATCGAAGGGTGGAAACACCAGGAAATCGCCGACCAGCTGCAGATGGCCGTTGGCAGTTCCAAAGCACAGCTGCACCGAGCGCGCGGCCTGCTGCGTGCACGCTTAGGAGAAACCGCATGAACCCCCATGATTCCGAACACGACGAACTGACTGCACGCCTGCGTGCCTTGCCTGCCGAGCGCGTTCCGCCGGCACGGGTCTGGCAGGGCATCGCCGCACATTTGCCGGCCCAGGCCCACGCCCCGGCGGTTGCCGTGGCAACGCTGCCGACACGCCGCCGGCGGGAGCGCTGGCCGCTGCGCATCGGGCTCGGCCTGGCCGCCGCACTGGCGCTGCTGATGGTGGTGCCCACGCCGGTTCCGCATACGCCGGCACCGTCGCTGCTGCAGCGCCAGGCCGATGCGATGGCCGGCGAATACCAGCAGGCGATTGCGGCCTTGCCCAGTGCCGATGTCACCGATGCGTGGCGCCCGGCCCTGCATGAACTCGATGCCAGCGCGGACAACATCCGCGCGGCCATCGCTGAAAATCCCCGCTCGCGCTATCTGCTCGGGCAACTGCAGCGTACCTATGCGCTGCGGCTGGAACTCACCCAGCAGGCGGTGCTGTCCGCCGGCCTGCCCACTTGAAGGAGAACCCCATGCGCATTCCTCTGTCCCTGATCGCCGCCCTGGCCCTGTGCCTGCCGCTCGTCGCCCACGCCGCCACCAACGTCAATGAGCGCCACCCACTGGGTGCCGGCGGCCGCGTGGAAATCAGCAACATCGCCGGCAAGGTCACCGTGCGCGGCTGGGACCGCAACGACGTGGCATTGACCGGTTCGATGGCCGATGGGCTCACCCTCAAGCAGGACAAGAGCAGCAACCGTGTGCGCTGGGAAGTGGAGTACCCGCGCGGCCGCAGCAATGGCGGGGCGACCCTGGAACTGCGCGTGCCGCGTTCGGTGGAAGTGCAGCTGGGCACCGTCAGCGCCGACATCGACGTGGCCGATATCGACGTGCGCCGCCTGCAGGCCAACAGTGTCAGCGGCAGCATCACCGCGGCCGGGCGCAGTGGCGAGACCACGTTGAACACGGTCAGTGGTGGCATCCGCTCGCAGCTGCAGACCGCACGCCTGGATGCGCGCACGGTCAGTGGCCAGTTGCTGGCCGGCGGGGGAGCGTCAGGGGAAGTAGCGGCCGAATCGGTCTCCGGCCGGGTCAACGTCAATGCCGGGCGGATCCAGCGGCTGGCGGTGGAAACCGTCTCGGGCAGCCTGGATGTGAGCGCGACCGGCATGGCGCCGGGCGGCAAGGTGACGATGCAGACGGTCAGCGGTTCGGTCGCGCTGAAGCTGCCGGCCAATGTCTCGGCGCAGTTGAACGTCAAAACGTTCAGTGGTGGGATCCAGTCCGACGCCGGGCAGGTGGAGAAGCCGCGCTACGGCCCGGGCCGTAGCCTGGATGCGCGTCTGGGGTCGGGCGATGGGGATATTTCGATCAACGCCCATTCCGGGAGCGTGCGGGTCAGCCTGGGCCGCTGAGTGCGGCCACCGCACCGGCCAATGCCGGTGCGGTCGGCAGCAACGTCAGCCGGCTTTCTTCAGCGCCAGGGTATTGCCCAGCACTTCGATCTTGCCGCCACCTTTACGGAAAGCAGCCAGATCCGCAGCGATGCTCTGGCTGCTGACGGCGGAGTTGGACCCTTGCTTGCGGTCGACGCGAACGGTGTTGCTTGCCTTGGGGGAGGTCTTTGGCGTACGAGCCATGGATGCTCCTGCTATGGATGAAGCGTGGAAGAAAACGTCGACAGATCCTGCTGTTGTCGACGGTAGTCCTGCCGCACGAGGCGGCAATCATCGCCGCCCATGTCGAACTGGCGGCAGATCGCGGGTCGCTGCGAGTAGATCGTGCAGCGCAGGTGATACGGGTCGATCGCAGCGCACCAGCCTTCTTCGTTGCGTGCCATCACCGTGCCGCCACGCGCATCGGTATCCAGCAGGTAGCCGGGCACGTTGTCGTCAGGCATGACGGTGACGGTGAGCCGACAGCACACCGCGTCGCAACGACGGCAATCGATGGGGTCGGGCTCGGACGATGTAAGAAGTGCAGCCAGGCGTTCGCCCAATCTGAGTGTCTCTTGGCGGCTCGGGGTGCAGCAGGCTGTGAACGAGCCGGATCACAGCGATGAGCGATACCGGCACCGCGGACAGGTCCGGACGGTGGCAGCATCGAAGAGGACGGTGGCCTGGGAGGCCAGGAAGATCGTGCTGGTTGCGTCAAGCGCATTGCGCTTTGAAGCCGAAAGATGATAGCGCTTTCGGCGTAACGTTTTGTTAATAAGGGCGTTCACACCTCTTCAGGCCTTGTGGGACAAGGCCTGGCGTTGCCGGTGGATCAGTTGGCGGCGGCCAGTGCCAGCCCGTGGACCACACCGAACGACGGATTTCCGCGGACCAGGGTCGAGCCCGGGAAGGCGTTGGCCACGGCCTGCTGCAGGTAGCCGGCGCGCGACATGCCACCGGTCAGGAACACCGCTGCCGGGTCGTGGCCGATGTCGCTGCGCACCTGCTCCAGCAGGGCGGTCAGCTCGCCCAGATACCCGCCGGCGGCGGTTTCCAGCCGCGAGGCATCGATCTGCATCTGCAGGCCGCGTTCGATGAAATCCAGCGCGCTGTCGTGGCTGGCCACGCTGCTCAGGGCGATCTTGCAGCGCTCGACTTCACGGTACAGGCGCGCGGTATTGCCGGTGTCCTGCAGCGCGGTCAGGCGCGGCCCGAACGGCGCGTCCACATCGCGGTAGGTGTGCTGGCGGAAATCACGCTGGCGGGTCATGTCCTGCACCATCGCCGCTTCCACGTAGTGGTGCGCCGGCACGCGGGTGATGCCGCGGCCGAACAGCGGCATGTAGCCGCCCAGGCTCAAGGCCAGATCGATATCGGTACCGCCCCGGGCGATACCCCAGGCACGGTGGATGGTCGGGGCCTGGCCGCCGCCTACGCGCGCATGGGCAACGTCGGTGGTACCACCGCCGATATCCACCACCACCGCGTCGTGCTCCTGCGGGCTCTCGGCGTGGTAATGCATCGCGGCGGCCGCCGGCTCTTCGAGGAAATCGATGCTGTCGAAGCCGGCTGCGATCGCCGCGCCGTGCAGGATCTCCAGCGCCTGCGCGTTGCCGGCCTCGCCGATCGAGCTGCGGAACTGGACCGGGCGGCCCAGCGTGGCGGTGCGGATCGGCGTGTCCAGCTGGCGCGAGGCGGTCAGGCGGATGTGCTCGAGGATGTGCGTGGCGATGCCGGCAATCGTCTGGCGCGCACGCGGGTGCAGGTTGTAGCCGAGCATCGACTTGGGGCTCTGCACCAGGTTGCCTTCGTTCTCTTCGAAGTAGGCCTCCAGCGCGTCATCGCCATAGACCGCGTTCTGCAGCAGGGTGGTGGAGCTGAGCGGGGCGCGCATCTGCTCTTCCATCCACTGCCGGCGCACCACGCGCAGGGCCTCGCGGCGCAGCGCATCGGGGGTGCGTTCCTGGCCGGCGGCGCGGGCATCGCGCGCGGCCGCGTCGACCAGCCGGGCCAGGTCGTGCTCCAGCGCCGGGGTCAGTTCGAAGTCGTTCGGGTCGCGCATCACCTCGGGGAAATACACCGTGGTGCGGAACTGTTCGGCCTGGCCGAACTGGATCGGCACGACCTTGCCGTCGATCACCACGGCGGCGGCGGAGTTGCTGGTGCCAAAGTCGATGCCGAGTTTCATGCGGGGGGCCGGGCCGGTGGTCAGGGGGCGCGCACTTTGCGGCAACGGGACCGCCGACGCAAGGGCAGCCGGTAACGGGCGGTTACACTAGCGGCCGTTTCGTAACCGAAGAGCTGTCGATGTCCGCCATTCCCGCCTGCCCGCAGTGCACCCTGGAAAACACCTATGCCGATGGCGCGCTGTTCATCTGCGCGGATTGCGGCCACGAGTGGGCGGCCGGTGACGGTGGCGGCGAGGCCCTGGTGGTACGCGACAGCAACGGCAACGTGCTGGCCGCCGGCGACACCGTGACGGTGATCAAGGACCTGAAAGTGAAGGGCTCCTCGATTCCCCTCAAGCAGGGCACCGTGATCCGCAATATCCGCCTGGTCGAGGACGATGCCGAGCACATCGAAGGCAACTCGGAAAAGATCAAGGGCCTGGTCCTGAAGACCTGCTTCCTCAAGAAGGCCTGAGCCGGCTCAGTTGGCGTTGGTGCCGCGCTGGCGCCAGCGCTGCAGGCTGTCCAGCTTGGCCTGGTAGCGGGATCTGAGGGCGTCGCCGTTTTCGCCGGCCAGATCCCGCGCGCGCTGCATTTCGATCGAGGCCCGGCGCGCATCGCCGGCCAGGAAGTAGCTCCGGGCCAGCGCGAAGTGGAAGGGATGGGCGGTCTCGTAGAGACGCACGGCCCGGCGGTAGAAACGCACCGCCGCGGCGTAGTCCCGGCGCTGCTCGGCCTGGGCGCCGAACATGTACTGGGCGAAGGGATCGTTGCGTTGTACGCGCGCCAGCCGGCTGGCCAGCAGGCCGGCCTGGTGGGTGTCGCCCATGCGCCGGTACAGCGCGCTGGCATTGCTCAGGCTGGCGCCATGCCGGGGTTGCAGGCGCAGGGCGGTTTCATAGTCCTTGCGGGCCTGGTCCAGCGCGCCGATGCGCGCGTCCAGAACGCCCAGGTTGTTCCAGGCGGCCACGAAGTCCGGCGCCATGCCCAGCGCGGCCCGGAAGTAGGCGCGGGCGCCCCCGGTATCGCCGGTGGCCATGTGGTCGGCGCCGCGGTTGTTGTAGAAGTGCGCCAGCGTGCGTTGCCGGGTGATGCGCTGCGGGCCGAGGGGGTCGTACAGCACGCTGTGGTCCAGATCGACCGTGCCGCTGCGCCCGTCCAGCACGATGCCCGCATTGACGTGGCCCACGCTGTAGATCACCCCGGAGGCCTGGTACCAGCTCACCACCTGCGCCACTTCCTGGACATGCGCATCGATGCCGGCGAGGTTGGCCAGCGTGACGAACAGCAGGGTGAAGGACAGGCAGTTGGCGCGCCGCGTCTGCCACGTTTCCGTGATGGTGTGGGTCGCGTCGGGGTCGTAGGCCAGGTGCAGCCCGTGTTCGTCGAAGATCATCTCGACCAGCCGCTGCAGGCGGCGCTCGCGCGAGTAGCCCGGGTCGATGACCCGTTCGTGCAGCAGGGCGAGCAGCGGGGCGGGCACCTCCAGGATCTGCGCCGGCGTGGGCAGTGCGGTGGCGCTTGGCGCAGCTGCGGCCGGCGGCGCCGTGTCGGCCGCCCAGGCCGGCGCGGCGGCCACGGCCATCCACGCGATCAGGAAAAGTCTGCATGCGGTCATCGCCGTCACCTCGCGAGGCGTTGGGGTCCGTCCGGTCCAGTCTAGGCGGGTCGTCGGGCGCTGGCATGCCGTTCATCGGCGGATAGCGCCATCCACAGGGGATGTGGATCAGCGGTCGACAAACATGTGGATAACCGGGCGCACCCACTGCGCGGCAACGGTTCTGTGAGGGTGGTCAAAAAACCACCGCCCGGCTTGCCAGCGTCGCTGCGACGGCCAATCATGCGTGCATGCACGTCGAACCGATTCCGCTGCCCGCCGGGCAGCTTGCCGAGCTGGAAACCGCCTACGCCGTGCCGCCGCGGGCGTATCACAACTGGTCGCACGTGCAGGCCGTCCTGCAGCACTGCCGCACGGTCGCCGAGGCTGGCCCGGGCTGGCTCCGGCCGCGTGAGGTGCAGTTGGCCGCGCTCTATCACGACGCCATCTACGATGCGGGCCGCGGCGACAACGAAGCGCGCTCGGCCGAGATGGCACGCCAGGCCATCGCACGCTGGCTGCCGGAGGCCGGGATCGATGCGACGCGGGTGGTCGAGCTGATCGAACTGACCGCGCGCCACAGCAAACTCGCGCCCGGCGATGTCGATCCGGAAGCGGCGCTGTTCCTGGATTGCGACATGGCCATTCTGGGGGCGCCGGCGGCGGTGTTCGATGCGTACGACCGCGGGATCGCCGAGGAGTATGCCGGGCACGTGCCGGGCTTCCTGTTCCGGCTCAACCGTCGGCGCTTCCTCAAGCAGGTGCTGGGGCAACCGCGGATCTTCCTGAGCGACTTCTTCCACCAGCGGCTGGATGCGGCCGCGCGCGACAACCTGCGCCGGCGGGTTGAGCGCTGAACCACGCCCGCTACACTGTGCGCGCTGTTTTCCCTACGTGTGTCGCCATGTCCGTATCCGTTCCAGATCCCGATCCGCGTCCGCAGCCGCCGGAAGAACCCGGCCCCAACGAGTGCTGCGGCAGCGGCTGCCCGCTGTGCGTGCTGGATCTGTACAGCGATGAGCTGCAGCGCTACCGCGCCGCCTTGGCCGCGTGGAAGCAGCGCCACCCCGAGGCCGCCGACTGACCCCAGGAACTGCGATGTCGCTTTCCCTGCCACGCCCTTTCCGCTGGCCCGCGCAGCAGCACGCACGCGTTGCCCTGCTCACGCTGGTGGCGCTGGCGCTGTTCGTGGCCATCGCGTTGTGGACGCAATGGGCCCGCGATGACCTGGACTGGGTGCAGGCCACGCTGAGCCTGTACCTGCATGGCCCCTGGGGGCTGGCGCTGCGCACGGCTTACTGTGTGCTGGCGCTGGCGATCATGCTGCTGGCCGTCGCGCTGCATGCCAACAGCCGATCACCCCGGCGCAGTGCGGCCGCGCCGCTGCTGTTCTGGGTGGCCGCGCTGGGATTGATGGGGGTGGCGATCGGCGACAGTTGGCTGCCCGAGCGCGCGCCGCTGCTGGCACCGCTGGTGCACGGGCTGTCGGCCAATACCGCGTTCCTGTGCGTGAGCGTGGCGATGCTGCTGCAGAGCTGGTACCTGCGCGCCGATCCGCGCTGGCGCACGTGGGCCGGGCCGGCCTGGTGGTGGGCCTGGCTGTGCTTCGTGCTGCTGTGGCTGCACGTGCTGTGGCGCGGCCCACCGCGCGGCGCTGGGCAGAAGCTGGTGATTGCCGTGGTGCTGGTGTGGCTGGTCTCGGTGGCCTGGCAGCTGTGGCGGCAGGCGCGTCGCGACGCGCGCTGAGCGTCCGGCCACGCTGTGTACATGCCCTTGGCAGGGCAGGGGCGTATCGTTGGCGCACTAGTCATGGGATGCGCGACGATGCGGCGAGCCGGTTGGGGGATGATGCTGGGGGTGGTGCTGGCGGGGATGTCCGGACAGGCGCTGGCCGCGCCGCCGCAGCAGCTCAGTCACGGGCGTTTCGAGAACGTGCCGGTGTACCTGCCCGACGGTCGCCCGCAACGGGTGGTGGTGTGGTTTGACGGTAGCGCCAGCCATGCCGACAGCCAGCAGCGCATCGATGCCTTGCGTGCCGAGGGCGCCCTGGTCGCCCAGGTCGATGTCGCGCACCTGCGCCAGGTGCTGGCCCGCGAGAAGAGCGGTGATTGCGCCTTCGGTGCCGGCGATGTGGAGAATTTCTCCCGCTGGTTCCAGGCCTATCTGCACGTGCCGGGCTATCACCTGCCGCTGATCGGCGGCGATGGCGAGGGCGCGGCGCTGGCCTACGCGGTGGCCGCCCAGGCCGATACCCAGGTGTTCGCCGGGCTGCTCACCACCGGCTTCTGCCCGTCGGGCGTGCGCGAGCGCAAGGTCTGCGGCGCCGGCAGCAGCCACGGCCGCCTGCAGCCGGCCGACCTGAACTTCCCCTGGTTGAACGCCGCCGGCGATGTGCATTGCCCGGCCGGCGAGTCGGCTGCGTTCGTGCGCCAGGTCGGCATGGGCCGCCAGTTCGAGCGTACCGCGCGGGGCGACGCGTTGCCCGGCCTGCTGGCCGCGGCCAAGGTGATCGGCGCGCAGAAGGGCGTCAGCCTGGCGCCGCCGCCGGATGACCTCAAGGGCCTGCCGGTGGTCGATATGCCGTCGAGCAAGCCGGGCGACACCTTCGCCATCTTCATCTCCGGTGATGGCGGCTGGGCCGGGTTGGACAAGGAAGTGGCCGCGTCGCTGAGCGAGGCCGGGGTGCCGGTGGTCGGGGTGGATTCGTTGCGCTACTTCTGGACCGCACGCACGCCCGACGGCTTCGCCCGCGATCTGGAGCGCATCGCCATGCACTACAGCCGCCAGTGGCAGCGCCGCAACGTGGTGCTGGTCGGTTTCTCGCAGGGCGCCGATGTGCTGCCGGCGGCCATCAACCAGCTGTCACCGGCTACCCGTGAATCGGTCTCGATGATCGCGCTGCTCTCGGTCGGCAAGACCGCCGACTACGAGTTCCATGTCAGCAACTGGCTCGGCGGTGGTGGCGATGGCCTGCCGATCGCGCCGGAGGTGGCCAAGCTGCCCGCCTGCAAGACGTTGTGCGTCTACGGCGAAGACGATGGCGACGCGCTGTGCCCGTCGCTTCCCGTCGGCGGCAATGCGCAGGTCATCAAGCTCCCCGGCGACCATCACTTCAAGGGCGATTACGACCGCCTCGCCGACACCATCGTCCAGCATCTGCCGGCGCGCTGAGCGTAGCCGGCCCCGGCCGGCACAGGCTCAATCGTGCCGGCGCGGGTCCAGTGAGATCAGCCGGGTCGCATCGAGCAGGGCGGCGGGCAGGTGCACACCGCCCGGCGCGGCCAGATAACGTGCGCGCCAGACCGGGGCGAACTTCGACTTGAAACGACGCAGGCCGCTGAAGCCGTAGAAGCGTTCGCCATGCCGCGCGACCACGTTGGCGAAGCGGTTCCAGCGCCCGGCGAGGCGATGTTGGGCCAGCCCGGACAGCGGTGCCATGCCCAGCGAGAACCGGTGGAAACCCTGCTCGCGGCCCCACAGGAACAGCTCGATGAACAGGAAATCCATCGTGCCTTTGGGCGCATCATCGACGTGCCGCATCAGGTCGACCGACAGCTCATTGCCCGCCGGCGCCTGCCACAGATTGGCGAAGGCCACGATGCGCCCTTCGGCTTCCACCAGGGCGACCGGAAAGCGTGACAGGTAGGCCGGATCGAAACTGCCCAGCGAAAAGCCCTTCTCATCGCCGGCCTTGTCATCCAGCCACTGCTGGGAGACCACCGATAGTGCCGGCAGCAGCGCGGGGACTTCCTCGGGCGGCGCAACCCGGAAGCTCAAGCCACCGCGCTTGCCGCGGTTCCAGGCCTGGCGCAGGTCCGCGCGATCGCGGCCCTCCAACGTGAACGCCTGCAGCGGCACCATCGCCTCTTCGCCAAGCTTGACCAGGGTCAGGCCCAGGTCGAGATAGGTCTGCCAGTGCGCCTCACCAACCTGGTAGAACACCGGGCGCAGGCCGAGCCGATCGGCTTCCTCACGGAAGCGCCAGATCAGCGCACGTACCACGTCGGGCGGGCCGACCGGATCGCCCATCGCGATCAACGAGCCGCCGTAGCGCTGCATCATCACGAAGCCTTGCTGCGCCTCGTCACGCAGCACCGCCTTGTCCGCGGTGAGCACGAGGCAGGCCTGGGTGTCTTCGGCCGCTGCCAGGATCGGCGCGAGCGCGTCCAGCGTGGACGCATCAGCGGCCGGCAACGGGCTGCGCGTGCTGTGCAGCAACCGCGCCAGGCCGAAGATGGTCAGCGCGATCGCCACCAGCAACAACGCACGCAATGCACGCGGCGCGTTGCCCTGCAGCGCGAACTGCCACCACAGCTCGTTCTGGTATTCCACGTGGCTGTAGACGAAGAACAGCAGCCAGATCACCGCGACCAGCACCAGCCCGAGGTTGCGGATCCACGGCCATGACCAGGCCTCGTCCAGCAACGCGCCCTGGCGATAGAACTCACGGCGCGAGGCCCACAGCGCGGCGGCCACCAGCAGCGCTGACAGCGCGATCAGCACCTGCCCACCGCGCAGCCAGATCGGCAAGGGCGAGAGCACACAGATGCCAAGCGCGAGCATCCACGCGGCGTGGCTGCGCCGCTGCAGGCCCTGGCCGATCAGCAGCAGCGCGACACCGGCCAGACTGCCAAGCAGGTGCGAGGTTTCCAGGATCGGCAGCGAGGCGGTGATCAGGTGCCGGCGCGGCGTCGGCAGGGTGCCATCGATCACCAGTGCCGCGCCGACGCTGAATACCGCCAGCGCGATGATCTGCGGCAGCCACGGGCGCAGCGCGGTCCAGCCGACCCGGGTGGCACCGGCACCGGCACGCAGCGGGCGGCGCAGCGCCGGCGCGACCGCCAGCACCGTCGCCAGCAGCAGCGGCAGCACGTAATAGGTCACGCGGTAGATCAGCGCCGCCGCCAGCACCGCAGCGGGTGCGACCTGCGGCAACAGCTTGAGCAGGCTCCACTCGAACACGCCCAGGCCGGCCGGCACGCTGGAGATCAGGCCGGCCAGCACCGCGACCAGATACAGCCCGACGAAACCGGGCAGGCCGGTTGGCGTATCCATCGGCAGCAGCACATAGAACGCCGCACTGGCCAGCACCAGTTCGACCACGCTCAGCGCAGTGACACCGAGCATGGTGCGGCGGTCGGGCAGCCACAAGGCGTGCCCGCGGATCTGGAAGCTGCGGCCTTCACGCCCCACCAGCAGCACCGTGCCGACATAGGCCAGCAGGCCGAGAACGCCGATGACCCGCACCGCCTGCACCGGGATCGGCAGCGCCAGCGCGGCAGCGCCGGGTTCAAGCAGGAAGGCCAACGCCAGCAGCAGCCACGCCCCGAACACGAAGCCCAGTGTGCTCATCAACACGACCTGGCCGATCTCGCCCAGGCTCAGCCCGGCACGGCCATAGCCACGCAGGCGCACGGCACCGCCGGTGAGGGCGGCAAAGCCCAGGGTCTGCCCCAGCGTATGCGCCAGGAACGCGGTGATGCCGACCCGCGCCGGATGCAGGCGCTTGCCGCTGCGGCGCAGACCGATCGCATCGAAGCCGATCAGACAGGCATAACTGGCCAGGCCAAGCAGCACGGTCAACGCGATCTGGCCGGCGCCCAGATGCCGGAACGCCTCGCGGATCGCGCGGTAGCCATGCTCATCGAATTCGTTGGCCAGGCCACGCAGGGCCAAGGCCAGGATCACCAGCGGGATGACGACGGTTGCGGCGCGGCGCCAGGGGGCGCGGGCCGGCGTGGGAGCAGGGGCGGTGTCGGTCATCGGTACAGCGTGCTCCGGGGTGGGCGATGAAAGAGTCAACACAGGCGTGGCCGCCTGACCGGCAAATCGTGCGCCTGATGCCGGCGCTTGCCAAGCGGGTGCGCTGTGCGTGCTGTGGCTGCTTTGCGCACCGGGCCGGGCAGGCGCACGCCGCATCGGTGACAATGCGGTTTCATCCAGAGGAGTAATCGCCATGTTGGAACGTTTCGACGTTGGTCCGCGCATGTCCGAAATGACCGTGCACAACAAGGTCGCCTATCTGTCCGGGCAGATCCCCGAAGACACCAGCCAGGACATCACCGGCCAGACCCGTCAGGTGCTGGAAGAGATCGACAAGCTGCTGGCGCTGGTGGCCAGTGACAAGCAGCACATCCTGCGCGCGGAAATCTTCCTCGCCGACATCAACGATTTCGCCGGCATGAATGCCGCGTGGGATGAGTGGGTGGTGGCCGGCATGACCCCCGCCCGCGCCACGGTGGAAGCCAAGCTGGCGGATGCGAGCTGGAAAGTGGAGATCGTGGTGACGGCGGCATTGCCGTAAGCGCACCGCGGAACCGCTGGGCGCCATGGTGATCGACGCATCGCCGTGCGCCCAGACCCTGCCGCTACCGCGAGGCGCATGGCGCCCGGCACGAGGGTCAGGGCGCGCGGACCAGCTCGATGCAGTCCACCGGGCACGGCGGGATGCACAGCTCGCAGCCCGTGCACAGATCGGCGATGACGGTGTGCATGAACTTGGCGCCGCCGACGATCGCATCGACCGGGCAGGCCTGGATGCACTTGGTGCAGCCGATGCAGTCGGCTTCGATCACCACCGCAACCTGCGGTGCCTTGTGTGCACCGCGCGTGCGGTCGAATGGCAGCGCCGGCACACCCAGGACGTTGGCCAGGGCGCGCGCGCCGGCATCACCGCCCGGCGGGCAGTGATCGATGCCCGCCTCGCCGCGTGCCATCGCCTCGGCATACGGGCGGCAGCCGTCGTAGCCGCACTGCCCACATTGGGTCTGTGGCAGAAGGCGGTCGAGGCGTTCGGTGAGGGTATCGATGGGGAGGCTCATGGCGTGGCGGTGGCTGCGCGGTGGGACATCAGGCCCGGCTGTCCCGCGCCGGTGGGAGGGGCGCCGGTGGATTCCGACGCGGCGTCATGGGCTTGCCGCGATACCAGCGCTCGTGGGCGAGCGCGAGCATCGGGCGGTCTTCGCCGCTGTCGCCGTAGGCGTGGATGCGCAGGTAGCGCGCGAGGTCGTAACGCCGGCGGATGTGCTCCACCTTGTGCGGCGCGCAGTCGCCCTCGGCGTAGCGCCCGGTGAGGCGTCCGTCGCGGCTCTCCAGCCGGTTGCAGATCAGGTCCAGCCCCATCGCCTCGCACCACGGGCGCAGGTACAGGTCCAGCGAGCCGGACACGATCACCACGGTGTGCTGTTGTTTGAGATGCCAGTGGATCTGCTCGAGCATCTCCGTCCGCATCACCCCGGGCAGCACATCGCGCGCGTAGCCGGCGGCCTGTGCGGTGATGTCCTCCAGATGGCGGTCGGTGAAGGTCAGGCGGGTGACGCGGGCGCGGATGCGTTGCGCGGAGATCAGCTTGAGGCGATAGGCCAGCAGCCACGGACCGACCTTCCACCACGCCTGCGCGAGCTGCTCCGGTGTGGCCACGCGGCGCAGGAAACGCCCGTAGGTATCGCAGGTGGTGACCGTGTGGTCGAAATCGAACAGCGCCAGTTCCAACCCACACCTCCAGGCAGACGAGCGTGGCAGGGCGACCCGGTGGCCGCCCTGTCGCAGCGATCAGCGGACCGGCATGCCCGGCAATGCGGCGCTGTCGGCATCCAGCAGCGCCAGCGCGCCGCCGTCGAAGCCGGCCGACAGGATCATGCCTTCGCTCAGGCCGAAGCGCATCTTGCGCGGGGCCAGGTTGGCGATGAAGACCACGCTGCGGCCGACCAGCTGCGCCGGCTCGCCGTAGCTGGCGCGGATGCCGGAGAAGATCTGGCGCTTGCCCAGGTCACCGGCGTCGAGTTCGAAACGCAGCAGCTTGTCCGACCCTTCCACGAACTCGCAGACCAGCACCTTGCCGATGCGCAGATCCAGCTTGGCGAAGTCGTCGATGCCGATGTAGGCCGGTGCGGCCTCGCCATCGGCCGCCGCGACCGGCGCCGGTGCGGCAGCGGGCTTGGCCGGTTTGGCCGGGGCGGCGGGGGCCGGGGTGGCGGCCTGCAGGGTGTCCTTGGATGCGTCGGTCATGGCGTCGATTTTTTTCGGGTCGATACGGGTGAACAGGGGCGCGTACACCGCGATGGTGTGCGCGGTCAGCGGGGCGGCGATGTCGGTCCAGGCGTGCACGGGCGCGGCCAGGAAGGCCTCGGCCTGCGCGGCGGTGGCCGGCAGCACCGGCTTGAGTGCGGTGACCAGCACGCGGAACAGGTTCAGCCCCTGGGTGCAGACCGATTGCAGCTGCGCGTCGGCGCCGTCCTGCTTGGCGATCACCCACGGCTTTTCATCGTCGATATAGCGGTTGGCTTCGTCGGCCAGCGCCATGGTCTGGCGCAGTGCACTGGCCGGATCGTTGCGCTCGTACGCCTCGCGGATCGGCGCCAGCGCGGCGACGAAACGGTCGTATTGGGCGGCATCGGGCAGCGTGGCGGCCAGGCGGCCCTCGAAGCGCTTGCTGATGAAGCCGGCGCAGCGGCTGGCCAGGTTGACGAACTTGCCGACCAGATCCGCGTTGACGCGCGCGATGAAATCGCCCAGGTTCAGGTCGAGATCGTCCACGCCGCCGGAGGACTTGGCCGCGAAGTAATAGCGCAGCGCTTCCGGCTCCAGCCCGGCATCCAGGAAGGTGCGGGCCATCACGAAGGTGCCGCGCGACTTGGACATCTTGGCGCCATCCACGGTCAGGTAGCCGTTGACGTGCAGGCGGGTCGGGGCGCGGTGGCCGGTGCCGTGCAGCACCGCCGGCCAGAACAGGCCGTGGAAGTTCACGATGTCCTTGCCGATGAAGTGGTGCAGCTCGGTGCTGGTGCCGGCGCGCAGGTGCGCGTCGAAATCTTCGCCGGTCTTCGTGCACAGCGCCTGGAAGCTGGAGAGATAGCCGATCGGCGCATCCAGCCACACGTAGAAGTACTTGCCCGGGTGACCCGGGATCTGGAAGCCGAAGTACGGCGCATCGCGCGAGATGTCCCACGCGCGCAGGCCACCCTCGGCATTGAGCCACTCACCCAGCTTGGCCTTCACGCCCGGCAGGGCGACGTCGCCGGCCAGCCACTCGCGCAGGAAGCCTTCGAAGCCGCCGACCTCGAAGAAGAAATGCTCCGAATCGCGGATTTCCGGCGTGGCGCCGGAGATCACCGATTTGGGATCCTTCAGGTCGGTCGGGCTGTAGGTGGCGCCGCAGACCTCGCAGTTGTCACCGTACTGATCCGGCGTGCCACAGTTCGGGCAGATGCCCTTGATGTAGCGGTCCGGCAGGAACATGCCCTTGGCCGGGTCGTAGAACTGGGCCACGGAGCGGCGCGCGATGTGCCCTTCGGCCTCGAGCTTGAGGTAGAAGGCTTCGGTCAGCGCCTTGTTGGCCGCCGAGTTGGTCGAGTCGTAATGATCGAACGCCACGCCGAACGCGGCGAAATCACGCTCGTGGCTGGCCTGGATGTTGGCGATGAAGGCCTCCGGGGTCACGCCGGCCTTCTCGGCCGCAAGCATGATCGGGGTGCCATGGGTGTCATCGGCGCAGACGAACCAGGTCTTGCCGCCGCTCATTCGACGCGCGCGCACCCAGATGTCAGCCTGGATGTAGCCGACCAGGTGGCCCAGGTGCAGCGGGCCGTTGGCGTAGGGCAGGGCGGTGGTGACGAGAGCGGTGCGGGTCATGATGAGCGCTGTTGCCAGGGGAACCGGGGATTATCGCACGCCAAAACGCAGTAACCCGGCCGAAGCCGGGTTACGGGGGGTCAAAAGCAGCGCCAGGCTTACTCGCGCACCCAGGTCTGGGCGCGGCAGATGAAGGCCACGCAGCCGGACACGTCGAGCTTGGCGCCGCCGGTCTGCAGCTTCATCTTGGACTTGTAGGTCTTGCCGTTGCCCGGATCCAGGATGGTGCCGCCGGACCAGGCGTTGGTGCCGTCGGCCTTGAGGTTCCACAGGATGGTCATGCCCTTGACCGGCTTGTTCTTGTTGGCACCCTCGCAGCCGTCGCAGACCGGATTCGGGCCCTTGTCCGAGTGCAGGATGTCCACGACCTTGCCGGTCAGCGTGCCGTTGGTGGCCTGGGTGATCTCCACGATCGACTTCACCTTGCCGGTCTTGTCGTCGATGGTCTTCCAGCGGCCGACGGCGCCGTCGGCGGCGCTGGCCGACATCGCGGCCATCATCAGCGGCAGCGCCAGCAACAGGGTCTTGAAGATCTTGCGCATGTTCCCCTCCCAGGGATGTCCGTGAACGCCGGCGCAGGCGGCCGGTACAAGGCCGACTGTATACCCATTCGCTCCGGTACGGAACGTGCCCGGCGCACGGTTCAGCCGGCGTCGGCCGGGATCTCGTACAGCTCCAGCGGCAGGTCGTCCGGGTCGGCGAAGAAGGTGAAGCGGCGGCCGGTGTATTCGTCCACCCGGATCGGTTCGCAGGCCACCCCGGCCGCGGTCAGGCGGGCGATCATGGGCTCCAGCGTGTGCACGCGGAAGGCCAGGTGGCGCAGGCCCTGCGCCTCGGGGCGGCTGGGCCGTGTGGGCGCGCCCGGGAACGAGAACAGCTCCAGCTGGCTGCCATCGGGCAGGGCCAGATCGAGCTTCCAGGAGTCGCGCGCCGCGCGATGGTTCTCGGCGATCACCTGCAGGCCGAGCACGCGGGTGTAGAAATCTCTGGAGCGGACGTAATCGGCGCAGATCAGGGCCACGTGGTGGATGCCGATCAGTGGGGAGGCGTCAGAAGCGTTCATTGCACGGTGTCCAGCCAGCGCCGGGCGATCTGCAGCGCCAGCGGATAGGGTTCGGGGGCGTTGCGGTTGCTGAGTACGATCACGGTGAGGCGCTGCGCCGGATAGCGCAGGATCACGTTGCGGAAGCCGATGCTCTCGCCGCTGTGCCACTGCGCGCCACCGTTGAGCCGCCAGCCGAAACCGTAGAACGGCACGTCCGGCTCGGCGGTGGGAGTGGCAGGGGAGAACATCTGCTTCAACGATGTCGCCTTCAGCAGGCGCTGGTCATACAGCGCCGCATCCCAGCGCGCCAGGTCATCCAGTGAGGAATACACTCCACCATCGCCGAGCACCGCGCTGGTCGGGCTTTGGTCGGTACGCTGCCAGCGCCCGTCGCGCTCGCTGTACCCATAGGCGCGGCGCGCGATATCGTCCACGCCGTCCTGATGGGCCACGCTGTCGCGCATGCCCAGCGGCAGGAAAATCCGCTGGTGCAGGAAGGTCGCGAAATCGCTGCCGGAGGCCTTGCCGACCACCAGCGCCAGCAGCGCGTAGCCGCTGTTGCTGTAGCGGTAGGCCGTACCGGGCGTGAAGTACGTCCGGTCCTGACCCTCCAGCAGATGCAGCACATCCGGGTCATGCACCTGCGCGGTCGCGTCGGCGGCCATCAGGTCTTCGTAGTCGAGCAGGCCGCTGGTGTGGCTGAGCAGCTGGCGCAGGGTGATGGCATCGGCGGCTGCGGGCAACGAGGGCAGCCACCGCTTGAGTGGATCATCCAGGCTCAGCGCGCCGTCTTCGGCCAGCAGCAGGATCGCCGCGGCGGTGAACTGCTTGCTGACCGAGGCCAGGCGGAAATTGGTCTGCGCGGTCACCGCGGTCCGGTCTTCCAGCACCGCCAGGCCGTAGCCGCGCCGGAACACCGGCTGGCCATCGTGCAGGACCAGCACCGCGGCGCCGGGAACCTGGCCGTCGTAGCGCTGCATCAGCCCATCGATGCCCGGATCCGGGGGCGTCAGCACCGGCGCTGCGATGACGGCGCCGCTACCGCTCCCGGCGATGCACATCGCGCTGATCCACACACGCAGATGCCGGACGATGTGCATGCTCGGTTTCCTTCAGGGCTCAGGGCGCGGGCGTGGCCGCGCCACTCTGGTTGGCGATCCAGCGGGCGATCTTGGCATCGAGGATGTCCAGCGGCATCGAACCATCGCGCAGCACTTCCTCATGGAAGCGACGTGCGTCGAAACGCGGCCCCAGTGCCGCCTTGGCCTTGTCGCGCAGCTCCATCATCTTCAGTTCGCCCAGGCCATTGGCCAGGGTCTGCCCGGGCAGGGCCATGAAGCGCTCCACTTCGGCGGTGGCATCGCTGGCGCTCATGTCCGCGGTCTTGACCAGATAGTCCACGGCCTGGCGCTTGCTCCAGCCCTGCGCGTGCACGCCGGTGTCGGCGGACATGCGCGCGGCACGGGTCAGCGCGGCCTGCAGATAGCCGATCCGCTCGTAGGGATCCTGGTAGACGCCCAGTTGCTCGCCCAGCGACTCGGCATACAGGCCCCAACCCTCCACGAAGGCGATATCGCCGCCCAGACGGCGGAAGCGTGGCAGCTTGTCCAGCTCCTGCTGCAGGCCCAGCTGCACGTGATGGCCGGGGATGCCCTCGTGCAGGAACTGCATCGGTGCGGACCAGCGGCGGCGGCTCGGCAGATCGCCGGTGTTGATGTACAGCACGCCCGGGCGCATCCCGTCCGGCAATGGTTGCTGGTAGCTCACCGCGCCGGCGGTGGCCGCGCGTTCCGGCTCGACCGCGCGGATCTCCATCGGGGCCTTGGGCAGCGTGCCGAGCAGCGTCGGCAGGCGGGCGTTGACCTGGCGCTGCAGCTGCTTGTACCGGTTGAGCAGCGCATCGGCGTTGGCGTACTGGAAGTCGCGGTCGGTGCGCATGGTGCGCAGCAGTTTCTGCTGCGAGCCACGGATCTTGTTGTCTTTCATGATCGTGGCGATCTGCGCCTGCAGCGTGGCCACGCGTTGTTCGGCCAGGGCATGGATCTGTTCGGGCGTCAGCGTGGATGCGGTGCTCTGCACGATGGTCTGTGCATACCAGGCCTTGCCGCCGGGCAGGCCGGCCAGACCATCGGTGCTGCGCGCGGCCGGCAGGTACTCGGTTGCGATGAAGCCGCGCAGGGCGCGATAGGACGGCATGATGCGGAACTCGATCATGCGCTTGTATTCGGCCGTGATGCGCGCCTTGTCGGCCGCCGGGAAATCTTCGGGCAGGTTGCGCACCGGCGCCCAGAAGATGCTCTCTTCCGCGGTCGGCTTGATCACCGCATCCAACTGCGGGAGTACTTTTTCCATCAGGTCACGCGGTTGCACCACACCGGCGGCCATGCCTTGGCGCATGTTGGCGATGGCCTGCTCGAACAGGGCCGGAATGCCCAGCGAGCGGCGCGACCAGCCATCGTAGTCCTGCACCGTGTTGAACGGCTGCGCACCGGAGCCGGAGCCGAGAATGGCCATGATGCTGCCGAGGTTGTAGTACTGGCTTACCGGTAGCATCCAGCCAGGGAACTGCTCGGCGGCCAGCGACATGCGCGCGTCGCGAACGAAGATTTCGTAGCTGAGCAGATCCTGGCCGGTCAGGCCGTCCGGCCCGATCTTCTCGACCTTGCCCAGCCACTCCACGGTGAAGTCATGCGACTGCTGGCGGTAGGCGGCAGAGAGGATGTTGGGCAGCTGATCGTTGTGCCGGCTGTCGCCCTGGAAGGTGGCCTGCAGCGGATTGAGCCGCATCGAGGCATCCCAGTACTCATCGTAGATCCGGTCCAGCTGCGCGGCCTTGGTCTGCTGGCGCACCAGCGGCTGGCGGGCCGGGGCGGCGGCCGGGCGCGCACGCGGCTTGGCCTTGGGCTTGGCGGCGGGCCGGGACTGCGTCGCGGCGGGCCGGGTGGCCTTTTTCTTGGCAGCTTCGGCCGGAGCGGCAGCGCTGAAGGCCATCAGTACGGCGATGGCAAGCGCCAGGGCGCGGGCGGGGTGGGGCATCGGCTGTTTCCGTAAACGCACAGACACGGGAGCTTGCCCGATTCGCCTGCGTACGGCCAGCATCGGCCCCCGGTCAGGTTTGTCATGTACGGCGCCCAGTCAGCTGCGGCAGCATGCTGCTGCCGCGATGCTCAACGATCGCCGGCGCGGGTGAACGGCATGGTTTCCGGGGCGACCGCGCCGCCGGAGATGATGAAGCTCATCGCCTGGTCCACGGTCCAGTCGGTGGGCGTGAGCAGCTCCACCGGCACGATTTCCAGATAGCCCGAGGTCGGATTGGGGGTGGTGGGTACGTATACCGCGGCCAGCTCGCGGCCGCTGCCTTCTTCCTTCATCACCCGCGTCACCAGGCCAACCGACTTCATGTCGCGATGCGGGAAGTCGATCAGCACCACACGCTGCGTGCTGCCCGGTTCGGTCTGCAGCATGTCCAGCAGTTTCTTGGCGCTGTCGTAGATGATGCTGGCCAATGGAATGCGTTTGATCACCGCACCGAACCAGCGCAGCAGGCGCTGGCCGATCACGCGGCGGCTGAGTACGCCCACCGAGAGAATCACCAGCAGCGTGGCGGCCAGGGCGATGATGTCCTGCATCCACTCGACCTTGATCCAGCCCAGGTAATGCGGGAACGAGGCGGCGATCTGCTCGGAAAGCGGCACCACCAGCGGGCTGGAAATGCCCGAGAGCAGCACGAACACGAATTTGACCACCACCCAGGTCAGCCAGATCGGCAGCAGGGTCAGCAGGCCGGTGAGGAACAGGCGCTGCAGGGAGGGACGCGGAACGAGTTGGGGGGCTTCGGGCGACATCCGCGCATTGTAGCGGTGGCGATGCCCGGTTTACGCTGCCCATCCCCGCAGGACGCGGGGTCTGGGGAGAATGCAGTGGTGAGGAATGGACTGAAATGGGTGGGCATCTCGATCCTGAGCCTGGTGCTGGCCGTGGCGGGGCTCTGGGCGGCCTCGCGCTTCTGGCCGCTGCCGGCCGAGCAGCGTGAGGCGATGCGGCTGCTGCAGGCGCCGCTGCCCCGGCCCGGTGAGAACGGCTTCAGTGCGTTGTGGACCCTGCGCTACGACGGCCTGGATGCCCGCGGGCGCGAGGCCCTGATGGCACAGGATGTCGAGCGCTGGCGAAACGGCACGCCTGGCCAGCGGCCGGTAGCGTCCAGCGCGGAAGGGCGGTTCCCTGCGGTCCCGCTGCCGGCGCTGGCGCGTTGTGGCCGCCGGGGTGTCGGTTGTCTTGCAGCGGTGCGTGCGGACCCTGAGGGGTTCGCCGCCACGCATGCCGGCCACGATGCGCTTCACCAGCGCGTGGCCGCGCTGGCCGGCTACGGTCATTTCGTCTCCCCGTTCGAGCCGTTCGGGACCGACCCGATAGTGCCGCTGCCCGTCTTTCAGCCGGTGCTCGATCCGCTCTCAGCCCACGCACTTGCGCATGTGCGGGGCCACAGTGGCACCGCACTTGCCGGTGCCTGCGCGGACATCCTCAGTGGTCGGGCGATGACGGGGCAGGGCGATACGCTGATCACCAGCATGATCGGCGCGGCGATGGTGGAGAGCAACGCGCGGCTGCTGGCGGACATGCTGGTTGAACTGCCCGCCGACGCTGCACTGCCTGCAGTCTGCGCGGCGGCACTGGCGCCGATGACGGCCGGCGAGCAGAGCCTGTGCACGGCGATGCGCGGTGAGTTCGCGTTGGCTGGGGCGGGCGTGCGGCCGTCCACTGGCAACCCGGACGGCCATCGCCTGTTGCTGGATGTGCCGCGCACTCTGGCGCGCATGGCGCCCCGCTATGCGTGGGCGTGCGCCGCCAGTGCAGAACTGGTGGCAGCGCGCGACGCGCCCACGCCCATTCCCGGGCCCGCGCAGGATCGCTTTGCCTGCATCGCCAATCCACTGGGCTGTGCCGTGGCCAACATCGGCGGGCCGGACATGCGGCAGTACGCCGGCCGGCCGCAGGACGCCGCGGCGATGCTGCGCCTGGTCGCCGCGCAGCGCTGGCTGCGGCAGCAGCCCACGACGTCGTCGGAGACGCTGAAGCGCTTGCCCGAGGCGCTGCGTTCGCCCACCCGCACGCCGGTGCTCAGCGACGATGGCCAGTGGCTGCAGGTGGAGCGGCGCGTGGTGATGGATGAGGTCGGGCCGACGCTGCAGGTGCCGATGCGCGCGCCCGCACGATAAGGGGCGTGCGGCGACGCGGTGCTTACCGATCCTGCGCCGGGGCGAAGGGGTCGAAGTCGCTGCCATCGCCCACCGTCTCCAGCGTCCAGCGGCGTGGCGAGGTGAGGGTCTCCCAGCGCACGGTGTCCTGGTCCGATTCGATGCTGCCTTCGGCATGGCGCACGCGGCGGGTCGAGTAATTGATGCTCAGGCTTTCGGTCTGACCGGAGTTGCGCATCATCGAGTCGCGGTCATAGCCGATCAATGCGAAGGCACCGTTCTGCCAGCGGAAGGTGTAGCTGGCAGAACCGGTGGACCAGCTGCCAGCGTTGGAGAAGAAGAACAGCGTGGTGCGCAGTGTGCCGCCCACGATCGAGACGCCGTCGCCGTCTTCAAACACATCCGACAGGTTCGGCGCCTCGTGACGGGTGATCAGCGTGTGGTTCTGCGCAGCGAGCGTGTAGCCGGCCGGCGTGGCCCAGGCGATGGCGAGCATGCGTGGATTGCTGTCCAGCGGGCTGATGCCGAAGCCATCGTGTTCGACGATGTTGCGCGCGTCCTGCTGGCGCAGCACCAGAACGAGATCATCGCGCCTGTCGCCGTTGAGATCGCCACGCAGCTGCTGATCGATGCGCCAGCCGGACGGCACGAAGCCCTCGGCTTTGGCCGCGTGAGCCGGCAGGACCGGATAGTCGACCGGCGGGATCCGCAGCTCCTGTGCGGCGGCGGGCAGGACGACGAACAGCAATGGGCTCAGCAGCAGGCGCAGGCGCATGGTCTTCCGTGGCGTGAATCCGGCGCGCGAGCATAGCAGCGCGCCAAGTCTCACCCTGCGCGCTGGCGCGCCTCGGGCTTGAGACGCAGGTACACCTGCTTGCGCACGCGGGCGATGACCTCGCCGTTCGCATCGACAATGTCATTGCTGAACCAGTGCAGGTACTTTTCCCCGCTGGCCGTGGCGGCACGCAGTTGATCCAGCAGCGCCTCGTCCAGCCGGAACTCGGCAACCATCGTCCCGCGGCCGGGCTTGAGGAATTCGATCTCCCCCGCACGGTCCCAGACGTAGTAATCGCGCCCCAGGTTCTGCATCACGGTGAGCATCCAGAACGGATCGGTCATCGCGAACAGGCTGCCACCGAAGTGGGTACCCACGTAGTTGCGGTTCCACGGGCGCATGCGCAGTTCGACGCGCACATGGCGATAATCCGGACTGACCGTTGTCACGTGGATGCCCGTGAACAGGAACGGCGGCCACAGGTTGAGGCCAAGGCGGAAGACGGAGGCCTTCATTCGGAGTGCATCTCAGTGCTGAGGGTGACGGGAGTCTACCATTCGCCTGCGTATGGGGGCCGTGGGCGTATCAGCCCAGCCCGCCATCATCGACCGCATACCCATTCCGTCCGGCGGCCTTGGCCTGGTACAGCGCGGCATCGGCGCCTTCGAAGAAGTGCCGCGGCTCGGTGCCGGGCGTCGGCACCCGGGTGAACACGCCGACGGTGACCGTGATGTGCGTGGTCGTGCCGCGGCCGGCGGGAATTTCCAGCGCCTGCGCCCGTGCGACCAGGTCCTGCACCACCTGCACTGCGCCTTCCGGCGTGGTGTCGGGCAGGATCAGCGCGAACTCGTCGCCGCCAAAGCGCGCGGCCATGTCGCGCGGCCGGCGCGCGTGCGCCCGGATCTCCTGCGCGATCCGGCGCAGCACGGTGTCACCGGCCTGGTGACCAAAATCGTCGTTGTGGCGCTTGAAGTGATCCACGTCGATCAACACCAGGCTCAGCGGCCGTCCGCTGCGGCGGCCGGCATCGTGCTCGGCCTGCAGGGTCTGCTCGAAGCGCAGCCGGTTGCCCAGCCCGGTGAGTGCATCGCTGTTGGCCTGGCGGCGCCAGGCGCTGACCCGCCACAGCGTCCAGGACAGGATCACCGCCAGCATGCCGATCAAGGCGGCGGCCGGCGCGAACCACAGGTTGCCGGCGCGCAGCAGCACGAAGCTCGACAGCAGCGTCAACGGCAGGGCGAGCACGCCGCTCAGCCACGCCCGCGGCAGGGTCAACAACAGGCAGCACACGGCCACCAGCAGCCCGGAGAGGGCGCTATGCCATGCCAACGGCAAGGGATGGATCACCTTGTCGGCGAGCAGCATCGAGGCGACGTTGGCCTGGTACTCGCTGCCACTCATCCAGCGCTCGCGGGTGGTCGGGGTCAGCAGGCGCGTCGCGATGCCGCTGGCGGTCATGCCGACCAGCACCAGGCGGCCGCGCAGCAGCGCCGGATCGACCTCGCCGTTGAGTACATCGGCGTAGGAGACCTGCGGGAAGCGTTCGGGCGGACCGGCGTAGCGCAGGCGCACGTAGTGGTCGCGGCGCCACTGGTACGGCGACACCAGGTCTGGCTGATCATCGTGCAGCCCGGGCAGCGGGCCGTGCGTGCCCGCCAGCGCCAAGCCAAGCGCCGGCCAGTGCGGTGAGCCGATGCCGGCAGTGAGGTACAGGCCGCGGGCGACGCCATCGCCGTCCACTTCGATGTCGCTGTGACCCAGACTCGCCGCGTTGGCGGCGATCAGCGGAATCGGCAGCAGCTCTTCGGCCATGCGCGGGCCACTGGCGGGCGCGGCCAGCACCGGCAGCACCACTTGCCCGTTGCGCCGGATCGCCGCGGCCAGTTCGGCATCCTGGGTACTGTCCTGGCGGTCCGGTTCGGACACCATCAGGTCCAGCACGACGCGCGCGGCGCGGGCGTCGGTCAGCCGGTCCAGCAGGCGCGCGTGGGTACCGCGCGGCCACGGCCACTGGCCCAGCTGCTGCAGGCTGTTGTCGTCGATGGCCACGATCAGCAGGCGCGCATCGGGCGTGTATTCCCAGCCGCCGACGTAGGCGTCGTAGACCACCTCATCCTGTTTCCAGAACCACTGCCAGTGACTGGCCACGACCGCCAGCGCGCCGACCAGTGCGGCCAGCGCGATGCGTTGCGGCCAGGGCAGGTGCAGGGGCGTCACAGCAGCAGCCACAACAACAGCGCACCGCCCCCGGTGGCGTAACAGGTCCGGCACGGCAGGTCGATCTGCTGGGCCGGCGAGAAGGGACCGGCGTAACCGTCCTCATCGATGTACTGCACGCGCACGTGCAGCGTGCCGCGCCAGGGGCGCTTGATCGAGACCGCCGGCTGGGCCAGTTCCTGATCGAGCAGCGGGGCACGGAAGTCGCCACGACGGTCCAGCTGCACGCGATAGCGCTGGCCGGGTTCGCCGGCCTGCCAGCGCAGCGTCAGCTGGCCGTTGGCGGCCTCGGGCGGCTGCAGCGCCGGGTCGACCGGTTCGTCGGTGATGGTCAGCGGCAGCGGCTGCCCGAAACGCCCGCGGTCGCCGTTGCGATCCACCGATGCCACGCGCCACACATACTCGCCCGGGGGGAGGTCCAGGACGGGACGCAGGTGGGTGGCGCGGGTGTCCTGTTCGAGCAGGAGAGGGAGGAACTGCGGATCGCGGGCGATCTGCAGCACCGTGCGCTCGGCCCCGGCCACCCGGGTCCATTCGAAGCGCGGCCGCGCGCTGTTGAGGGTCTGGCCATGCAGCGGCCGCACGGTCAGCGGCGCGACCGGCTGGTCACGCACCTGGAACGCCTGCTCGGCATCCAGCCCTTCGACCTGTTCGGCGCTGACCGCGCGGACCAGCAGGCGCAGCTCGCCCGGCGGCAGATCGGGCAGGGTGAGTGCGGTGGTATCGGTATCGCGCGCGAACAGCAGGACCTCCGGCTGGTCGGCGCGCACGACCTCGACCCGGTACCCGGCAGCCTCTGGCACCGGCTGCCAGGCCAGCGCCGCGGGCAGGGTGGCCAGCCGCTGCGGCTCGCTGGACAACACGGGCGCGGGCAGCAGCGCCTCCAGGCCGGCGGGGCGTGCATCGAGCGAGGGACTGCGAGTGGCCTGGCCGCGGCTGACCAGGCGCTGGCCGCGGCGGTTGCCGACCTGCACGCGGCCCTCCAGCACTTCGGTGGCCGCGCCCCGGCCATCCTGGCCGGCGCTGACCCGGAACACGGTGCCACGTACGCTGCTGGTCGCCGTCGGCGCATCGATGATGTAACGCGAGGCCGGGCCGTTGGCCGGGGTCACCCGGTTGCTGGCGCGCCCCTGTTCCAGGCGCAGGCGGGTATCGACCATGCCGGTGCGGCCGTAGCGGGAGAGCTGGTCGAAGCGCAGGCGCGAACGCTCGCGCAGCTGCAGCCGCGAATCATCGGCAAAGACCACGGTGACGCTGGCATCCTCGCCGGTGACCAGTTCCTGCCCGATCCGCAGCAGGTCGCCTTCGATGACCTCGCGAAGGGGCTGGCCGTCGGCCTGGCTCTGCACCGGGCCACGTACGGCCAGTACCCGCGCCGGGGCGGGCTGCACCTGCAGCCAGGCGACGGGGAAACGCAGCTGGCTGCCGGGCGGCAGGCGGTAGGGATCGGCGATGCCGTTGTGCGACTGCAACTGCTCCCAGGCGATGGACGGCTTCAGGTAGCGGGCACTGAGGTCCCAGATCGTGTCGCCGGGGCGGACCCGGTAGGTCCAGTCCTGCGCCAGGACCGGCGCGGCAGACAGCATCATGGCGGCCAGCACCAACAGGCGGGCGGCCATCGGGAAGCGGAGGAATCGGGTCAATCTCACGGTCATTCACGGCCCTGCAAGGCGGGGCGCAGCCAAGTAGGCCGCCATGGCCCAGACCTCATCCTCCCCGATGGATCGCAGCCTCCAGTGGCCGCGGCGGCATTATTGCCCGGGAGTCGTGCAGGGTTTCTGAACGTGACTCACGTCACACATCGAAGTTGCCGGTCTGTATGGACGGCTTCGTTGGGCCAGCGCCCCGAAAGGCGCTGGCCGGGGCCGATCAGAACAGCAGCGAGGCCATCCGGCGGCGGTACTGGCCGACCAGGTCTTCATCCTCGATCACCTTGAAGGCATCGATCAGCAGCTTGCGCGGGCGGCCGTCGTCGTAGCTGCGGTCGCGGCGCAGCATGTCCAGGAACTGCTCCAGCGCGGCAGCATCCTGCCCGGACAGCAGCAACTGCACGCCGCGCAGGTGGCGTGCCTGCAGATCGTCGCCATTGGCCGCGATGCGCGCCTCCAGCACCTCGGGAGCCGGGGCGTCCTGCAGGGCGCTGGCGAAGTCCAGGCGGGCGCGGGCGCGCACGGCGCGGTCATCGGTGGAGAGGTTGGCCGGCAGCGCGTCGATCAGGGCAGTGGCCTCGGCGGTGGCCCCGGTCTGCAGCAGGGCCAGGGCCAGGTCGAGCTTGAGCTCTTCCTTGTCCGGTTCGGCGGCAATCGCCGCACGCAGCACATCCACCTGGGCCTGCGGATCGAGCGGCGGCGCTTCGACGGTTTCCGCTTCGTCCGGGGCCGCTTCAAGCGGGACCACGCCGTGCTGGGTCAGGAACTCGCGCAGCTGGCCTTCCGGCACGGCGCCGGGGAAACCGTCCACGATCTGTCCGCCCTTGACCAGGAACACGGTCGGCACCGAGCGGATCTGGAACGCCGCGGCGATCTGCTGCTCCTTGTCGACATCGACCTTGGCCAGCTCGAAGGCGCCGTGGTATTCGCCGGCCAGCTTTTCCAGCATCGGGCCCAGGGTCTTGCAGGGGCCGCACCAGGTGGCCCAGAAATCGACCAGCACGGGGGTCTGCAGGGATTTCTGCAGCACCTCGGTCTCGAAGGTCTCGGTGGTGGCGTCAAAGACGTGGGGCAGATCGCTCATGGTTTCAAATCAACGGGAAACTGGAGAGGAAGTGTATGGTGCCGCCCGCGGCCGGACGCAACCCCACCGGGCGGATTCGCGTTGGAACAGCGACAATGCGGGCCTTCAGACGCAGCCGGGTGAGCAGCATGCAGGGAATCCAACGTTGGGAAGGTGGGCTCGGCATTGCCGCCGCCGTGTTGTTCGTGGGCGCGGTGCTGGGCTTCGGCGCGGCCCTGCCGCTGTTCGATCCGGTCGGCCATCCGGTCGCGCTGCTCGGGGCGATGGACGTGCCGCATGCGCGGGCGTTCAACATTCTCGGTTTCGCGCTGCCCGGCCTGCTCGCCAGCCTCGTCGCGCTGCGCCTGCTGCTGCGGGTGCCGCGCACCGCGCCGTGGTCGATGCGGGTCGGTGCGCAGTTGCTGATGCTGGCCGGGGTCGGCTTCACCGCGATGGGCGTGCTGCCGTTGGATACCCGCGATCTGGAGAACCCGGCCAGCCAGTACCACGCCAGTGCCTGGATGGTGTGGGTGCTGGCCTTCGTGCCGGGCGCGGTGATGTCCGGGATCGGCGCGCTGCGGCTGCCGGCATGGCGTGCCGTGGGCGGCCTGCACCTGGCCTGCGGGATGGGCGTGCTGCTTGCCGCGTTCGCGCTGCAGGCCCTGCTGCCGGCCCCGATGGCCCAGCGCGTGGCCTTCGGGGTATGGCTGGTCTGGCTGGTGGCGGTGCTGCCGTTGGCCCCCTCCACGCGTCGCGCCTGAGCACAGCCGCCGCCGTTGCTGCGCCCCGGCCCGCGCCGTGGCGCGCGGCGCGGGCTGACGTATTTCACCAATCCCCAGTCAATTCAATGAGATGACAGGTTTGGTCGCGACGGTGGGCCGCGTCGATTGGAGCCCTTTGCCGCACTGCGGTACCCTGTGCCGCTTTGCCGCCGCACTAGCGTTTTTATGACCAGCGTCGAACCCAACGTTTACGATCCGCAGCAGGTTGAATCCGCCGCCCAGCAGTACTGGGATGCCACCCGTGCCTTCGAGGTCACCGAGACTTCGGAGAAGCCGAAGTTCTACTGCCTCTCGATGCTGCCGTATCCGTCCGGTGCGCTGCACATGGGCCACGTGCGCAACTACACCATCGGTGACGTGATCAGCCGCTACAAGCGGATGACCGGCCACAACGTGCTGCAGCCGATGGGGTGGGATGCCTTCGGCCTGCCGGCCGAGAACGCGGCGATCAAGAACAAGACCGCGCCGGCCAAGTGGACCTACGCCAACATCGAGCACATGCGGGGCCAGTTCAAGGCCATGGGCTATGCGATCGACTGGTCGCGCGAGTTCGCCACCTGCACGCCCGAGTACTACGTGCACGAGCAGCGCATGTTCACCCGCCTGATGCGCAAGGGCCTGGCCTACCGCCGCAACGCGGTGGTGAACTGGGACCCGATCGATCAGACCGTGCTGGCCAACGAGCAGGTCATCGACGGCCGCGGCTGGCGGTCCGGCGCGCTGGTGGAAAAGCGCGAGATTCCGCAGTGGTTCCTGCGCATCACCGATTACGCCCAGGAACTGCTGGACGGCCTGGATGAACTGCCGGGCTGGCCCGATTCGGTCAAGACCATGCAGCGCAACTGGATCGGCCGCTCGGAAGGGCTGGAGATCCAGTTCGACGTGCGTGACGCCGACGGCAGCACGCTGGACCCGCTGCGCGTGTTCACCACCCGTCCCGACACCGTGATGGGCGTGACCTTCGTGTCGATCGCCGGCGAACATCCGCTGGCCCAGCACGCGGCCAAGTCCAACCCGGCGCTGGCCGCGCTGCTGGCCGAGATGAAGCAGGGCGGCGTGTCTGAAGCCGAGCTGGAGACCCAGGAAAAGCGCGGCATGGATACCGGCCTGCGCGCCATCCATCCGGTCACCGGCGCCCAGGTGCCGGTGTGGGTCGCCAACTTCGTGCTGATGGGCTACGGCACCGGCGCGGTGATGGCCGTTCCCGGTCACGACCAGCGCGACAATGAATTCGCCAACAAGTACGGCCTGCCGATCCGCCAGGTCATCGCGTTGAAGTCGCTGCGCAAGGAAGAAAGCGCCTACGACGCCACGCGCTGGCAGGACTGGTACGGCGACAAGACCCGCGAGACCGAGCTGGTCAACTCCGACGAGTTCGACGGCCTGGATTTCCAGGGGGCCTTCGAGGCACTGGCCGAGCGCTTCGAGCGCAAGGCCCAGGGCCAGCGCCGCGTGAACTACCGGTTGCGTGACTGGGGCGTCAGCCGCCAGCGCTACTGGGGGTGCCCGATCCCGGTGATCTACTGCCCCAAATGCGGCGCCTTGCCGGTGCCGGAAGAGCAGCTGCCGGTCGTCCTGCCGGAGAACGTCAACTTCGTCGGCACCGGTTCGCCGATCAAGGCCGATCCGGAATGGCGCAAGACCACCTGCCCGGACTGCGGCGGCGCGGCCGAGCGCGAGACCGACACCTTCGATACCTTCATGGAATCGAGCTGGTACTACGCGCGTTACACCTCGCCGGGTGCCCGTGACGCGGTCGACAAGCGCGGCAACTACTGGCTGCCGGTGGATCAGTACATCGGCGGTATCGAGCACGCGATCCTGCACCTGATGTACTTCCGTTTCTTCCACAAGCTGCTGCGTGATGCGCGCATGGTGGACAGCAACGAGCCGGCGCAGAACCTGCTGTGCCAGGGCATGGTGATCGCCGAAACCTACTATCGCCCGAACCCGGACGGCTCCAAGGACTGGATCAACCCGGCCGATGTGGATGTGCAGCGTGACGAGCGCGGCCGCATCGTCGGGGCGACCCTGATCGCCGACGGCCAGCCGGTGGTGATCGGCGGCACCGAGAAGATGTCCAAGTCCAAGAACAACGGCGTGGACCCGCAGGTGATGGTGGGCAAGTACGGCGCCGACACCGTGCGCCTGTTCTCGATGTTCGCCGCGCCGCCGGAACAATCGCTGGAGTGGAACGAAGCCGGCGTGGATGGCATGGCCCGTTTCCTGCGCCGCTTGTGGGCCCAGGTGCAGAAGCATGCCGCTGATGGCGCCGCCCCGGCGCTGGACGTGGTCGCGCTGAACGCCGAGCAGAAGGCGCTGCGCCGCAAGACCCATGAAACCATCGGCAAGGTCGGCGACGACTACGGTCGCCGCCACAGCTTCAACACCGCGATCGCCGCGGTGATGGAGTTGATGAACGCGCTGGCCAAGTTCGATGACGTCAGCGAGCAGGGCCGTGCGGTGCGCCAGGAAGCGCTGCGCGCCACCGTGCTGCTGCTCAACCCGATCACGCCGCATGCCAGTCATGCGCTGTGGCAGGTGCTGGGCCACGCCGAGGAACTGCTGGAAGACCAGGCGTTCCCGGAGGCCGATCCGGCGGCGCTGGTGCGCGATGCGGTGACGCTGGCGGTGCAGGTCAACGGCAAACTGCGCGGCACCATCGACGTCGCTGCCGATGCGCCGCGTGATCAGATCGAAGCCCTGGGCCTGGCCGAGCCGAACGCGGCCAAGTTCCTGGAAGGGCTGACCGTGCGCAAGATCATCATCGTGCCGGGCAAGATCGTGAACATCGTGGCGGCCCCGCAGGGCTGATCCTGTCGTGCCACCGGGGGCCTTGCGCGCCCGGTGGCACCGATCTCCATGGGCCGATGGCGGGCACGCCCCGTGGGCCGTCCGGTATCAAGTCCTGTTCACGCGGCATCCGGCACGATCACTGCTTGTTGCCGCGACCGCCCGGCTCCTACAGACTGTATCCATGACCCGATTCCTGCTAGCCCTTGTCCTGACCGCAACCCTTGCCGGGTGCGGCTTCCATCTGCGCAACAAGTTGATGCTGCCGGCCGATACGGCTGCGGTGCAGGTGGTCTCCACCGCGCCCTACAGCGAACTGGTCAAGTTGCTGCGCCGTGGCCTGCAGGCCTCCGGGGCGCAGCTGGCCGATCCGGACAGCACGGGCCCGGCGTCGCAGCTGCAGGTGTTGTCCGAGCGTTGGGGCGATCTGCCGATCGCGATCGATGCCCAGGGCCGTGCCCAGGAGTACAGCCTGCGCTATGCGGTGATCTTCATCTTCCGCCGCGAAGACGGCAGCGAGCTGGTGCCGCAGCAGGTGATCGAACTCTCGCGCGATTACGTGTCGCCGCCGACCGACGCCACCGGTACCACGACCGAACGCGAAATCCTCGCCGACGAACTGCGCCGTGAGATGTCTGCGTCGATCATGCGCCGTATCGACAGCGTGGTCCGCGCCGAACTGGAGCATGGCCGCGCCCCGGCCAAGCCCGGTACGACCCCGGTGGAAACGCCGGTTGAGATCCCGGCGGCGACCCCGGCAAGCCCGACCTCGACGACCCCGACGCCGGCGGTCCCCGCCGTCGTCCCGCAGGGGCGCTGAGCCCGGTCCGCCTGCGGATCGGCCTGCCCGGATGGAACTGCGCCCCGAACAGCTTGCCAGCCAACCGGCCAGCCAGCCGTTGGCCCCGGTCTACCTGATCGCCGGTCCGGAAACGCTGCGCGTGCTGGAAGCGGCCGATGCGGTGCGGGCGCGGGCACGCGCCGATGGCGTCAACGAGCGTGAAGTCTTCGATGCCGATGGCCGTGACTTCGACTGGCACCAGCTCGATGCCAGCTTCAACGCGCCCAGCCTGTTCAGTGCACGTCGCCTGATGGAACTGCGCCTGCCCAGTGGCAAGCCGGGCAAGGAAGGCGCCGAAGTGATCAGTCAGTTCTGTGCCAACCCGGCGCCGGACGTGATCCTGCTGATCACCTGCAATGAATGGAGCAAGGCGCACCAGACCAAGTGGGCCGATGCCGTTGGCCGCGCCGGGGTGATCTCGGTAGCCTGGGCGATCAAGCCGCACGAGCTGACCGAATGGATCGAACGCCGGCTGCGTGGCAAGGGCCTGCGCGCCGACCCGCAGGCCGTGCAGCGCCTGGCCGAACGGGTGGAAGGCAATCTGCTGGCCGCCGCCCAGGAGATCGACAAGCTGGCGCTGCTGGCCGACGGCCAGACCCTGGATGTGGACACCATGGAATCGCTGGTGGCCGATGCCGCCCGTTATGACGTGTTCCGTCTGGTCGAGGCGACCTTCTCGGGCCAGCCTGCGGCCGTGCTGCGCATGATCGCCGGCCTGCGTGCCGAAGGTGAAGCGGTGGCGGCGCTGACGCCGATCGTGATCCGCGAGCTGCTCTCCACCGCCGGTCTGGCGCGGGTACAGGCGCGGGGCGGCAACCTGGCCGCGGAGATGAAAAGCCGCGGCATCTGGGAATCGCGGCAGGCGCCGTTCAAGCGCGCGCTGCAGCGCCATCCCGAGGTCAAGCGCTGGGAGCGCTTCGTGGCCGAGGCCGGGCTGGTGGACCGCATTGCCAAGGGGCGCGCTGACGGCGATGCCTGGCTGGCGCTGGAACGGCTTCTGATCGCCGTGTCCGAAGCCCGCGCCGTGCGCCTGCTCGCCCGGGCCTGAGCCCATGGGGCTGCGCATCTATTACGGCGGGACCTTCGATCCCGTCCATCTGGGCCATCTGGCCATTGCCCGCGCCGCACGCGACCAGTTGCAGGTCGCCGTCCGCCTGCTGCCCGCCGCCGATCCACCGCACCGTGCCGCCCCCGGCGCCGATGCCGCGCAGCGCCTGGCCATGCTGGCCCTGGCCATCGGCGATGAGCCCGGCCTGCTGCTGGACCGGCGCGAGCTGGACCGGGCCGAGCGCCAGCCCGGTGTGCCGTCCTATACCGTCGATACCCTGCGCGAGCTGCGCGCCGAGCTGGGCCCGCGCCAGCCGATCGCCTGGCTGGTCGGTGCCGACAGCCTGTTGGCCCTGCCCAGCTGGCACGAATGGGAGGCGCTGTTCGAGCTGGCGCATTTCATCGTCGCCGATCGCCCCGGCAGTCCCCTGGCCGCCGCTTGCGACCCGGTGCTGGCGCAGGCCCTGGAAGGGCGCTGGGCCAGTCACGAGCGTGAGCTGTTCAGCGCGCCGGCCGGGCGCCTGATGCGCCTGCAGGCCCCATTGCGCGAGGAATCGGCCACCGCGGTGCGCGCGCAGATCGCCGCCGCCGGGCCTTGGCAGCCACTGCTGCCTGAGGCTGTCGCGGGCTACATCATCGACCACCGCCTGTACGGCGCGACACCGTCGTGAATACGCGCGGGCGCGCCGCCCCGTATAATCGGCCCCACATTTATCGAGTTGACCCGCTTTGAGCAACCAAGCCCAGCCCCAGACCATCAAGGTCCAACTGCCCAATCCGGCGCCCTCCGTTCTGCAGCTGCTCGAGTGCGTGCGCGGGGCCACCGAAGAACTGAAGGCCAAGGATCTCGTTGAGATCGACGTCATCGGCCGCTCCAGCGTCGCCGATTACATGGTGATCGCGTCGGGCACCTCCAGCCGTCACGTCAAGTCGATCGCCGACGAAGTGGTGAAGTTCGCCAAGAAGCTGGGCGTGATGCCGCTGGGTGTGGAAGGCGAGCGCGAAGCCGAGTGGGTGCTGGTCGACCTGGGCGACGTGATCGTTCACGTGATGCTGCCGCGCGTGCGTGAGTTCTACGCGCTCGAGCGCCTGTGGACCGTGGGCGACCAGCCGCCGATCGAACTGCTCGACGATGCGGACGACGACTACGACGCGCGCTGATCGCAGCGTGCCCGGTCACGACAACGGCGCCGATGGCGCCGTTGTCTTTTGCGGCGCCGCCTGTGGTGGCTGCGGAGGACAGACATGAAAGCCAGGCTGATCGCCACCGGTGAGCGCGCGCCCTCCTGGGTTGCGCAGGGCTTTGCCGAGTACCAGAAGCGGCTCTCGCACTGGTTGCCGTTCGAGCTGGTCGAGATCGAGCCCGGCCTGCGCGGCAAAGGCCGCGATGCGCGCCGCGCGACCGATGACGAAGGCAAGCGCGTGATCGCCGCATTGCCGAAAAATGCGTATGTGGTCGCGCTGGATGTGCCCGGACGCCAGCTCAGTTCCGAACAGCTGGCGCAGCGCCTGGAACATTGGCGCGGGCAGGGCAGGGACCTGGCCTTCCTGATCGGTGGGCCGGAAGGGCATTCGGCCGAGGTGTCGGCGATGGCCGACGAGAAATGGTCGATCGGCCCGCTGACCCTGCCGCATATGCTGGTGCGCCTGGTGGTGGCCGAGCAGCTGTACCGCGCCGCGGCGATGCTGGCCAACCATCCGTATCACCGCGCGTGAAATAGTTGTCGCCAGACGGGTTACATCTCGCGAAAAACGGGCTACAATGCGCACCCCGCCCGAATAGCTCAGCCGGTTAGAGCACTTGACTGTTAATCAGGGGGTCGTTGGTTCGAGTCCAACTTCGGGCGCCAAGATTTGAAAAAAAGCCTCGCAGCGATGCGGGGCTTTTTTTTGTCTGCGATTTACCCGCGTGCCGCGATCCAAACAAAAAGCCCGGGCACTGCCCGGGCTCCTTGTTCCCCAAGTGCGGCTACCTCATTCGAAGGTGTACTTGGCACCGACGGTGAAGTAACGGCCGATCGCGCCACTGAAGTGCAGCGGGTTGTAGTTCACGCCACCGTAGGTGGTCGGATCCAGCGGAGCGATGCGGTCGAACAGGTTCTGCACCGATGCGTTCAACTCGAAGGCCTCGGTGATGTTCCAGCGACCGGACAGGTCGAAGGTGGTGAACGAGGAGATCTTCTCGACGTCGGTACCGTCGGCGTAGGCGAACTGATACGAGCCATCGGGACCGCGGAAGTCGGTGTTCTCCATCTTGGAGATGTAGTTGGCCACGCCGCTGACGCTCCACGGACCCTGCTTCCAGGTGGTGCCGAAGTTGACGCGGTCCTTCGGGGTGCCGATGCAGTTGGTGACGTCGCAGTTGCCGTGCGTGCCGGCATAGTCGACGGTCACATCGGCATCGGTGCGCTCGAACTTGAGCACATGGCTCCACTGCAGGTCCATCTCCAGCTGGCCCGGACCGATGTCGAAGGTCTGGCGGATGTCGGTATCGATACCGCGGACGCGGGTCGATGCAGCATTGATGTACTGCGTATTGACCGCCAGGATGCTGCCGGTACCGGGAACACCGTTGAGCAGGTTGTTGTCACGCAACACGTTGCCCGCGGCAATCGCTTCGGCAGTACTGCCCTGGGCGATTTCGTTGGTGCGCTTGATCTGCCAGGCATCCACCGTCATCGAGGTGCTGGAGGTCGGCTGCAGCACCAGACCCACCGAGTAGCTCTTGGACTCTTCCGGCTTCAGGTCGGCATTGGGGCGGGTGATGATGGCGACCGGCAGTGCGCCGCAATCGTCATCGTTCGCGCCCGGCGCCGGGTTGCCGCCGGGGCAGCGCACGGGATCGGCAGCATTGGAGAACGCTGCCAGGCCGCCGTCGCCGTTCTCGGCCGGGTTGGGGGCACGGAAGCCTTCGGCATAGCTGCCGCGGACTGCGATCCAGTCGGCCGGGGTCCACTTGATGCCGACCTTCGGCGTCGCCTTGCCTTCGCCGCTCTCATACTTGTCGTAGCGGACCGCGCCGGACAGTTCCAACTGCTCCAGCACCGGGGCGGACAGTTCGACATAGCCGGCGTAGACGTTCTGCGTACCGTCGTAGGCCGAGTAGCCCAGCCCGATGATCTGGCCCTGGTCGGTGAACGTCTGCGGGGTCAGGCTGTTGCTGGTCTTGCGCCATTCGGTACCCAGCGCCAGGCCGAGCGGGCCACCCTTCAGGTCCATCAGGCTGCGCGACACGGTGAAGTCGAACATGTCCAGGCTGGATTTGGCGCGTGCGCTGATGTCCGGCGAGATGTAGTCATACAGGGCCTGTGAGTTCAGCCCCGCGTTGTCGCCGATGCGCCACACGCCTGCCGGGCAGGCCGGATTGCCGAGCACGCAACGCACGGCGTCGTAGTTCAGGAAGCCGGTACGCTTGTTGACCAGGTCGGTGCCCGAATGCAGGTAGGCCGTGTCGTAGCTCCACTCGCCCCAGTTGCCCTTGACGCCCACCAGGAAGCGGTTGAACTCGTTGGTGTTCTCGGTCACACGCGGGCCGACATCCCAGGCCGAGTAACGCAGGCGCGAGGCCTGGCCCGGGATCGGGTTGTCCGGGTGGGTCGGGCTGAGCACCGTGGCACCGTCGCCGCTGTTGGCGTTGACCGGGCCGCCGGGATAGCCCCAGCCACCGGATACGCCGGAGGGCGTGTTGCTGAAGGTGGTTTCCTTCTTGGAGTAGCCGATTTCGGTGTAGATCTCACCGCCCTCGCCGAAGGCGAAGCTGGCGCGACCAAACACGTTGACGTACTTCTCTTCCGGGGTCAGGTCACGGTACAGCTGGGCCGGATCCCACAGGCAGCCCTGCTGCTGGGCAGTGACATCGTTCTGGCCGGGGATGGTGGTCAAGCCGGCGCAGCCTGGCAGCGCGACGAGGAAGGCCGGATCGTCATCCGTCACCGCACGGTCGTCGAACACCGAACCGTTCGGACCCACACCGCCACGGGTACCGCCAGAGAGCGCGGCGCCACCCAGGAACTGGGCGTTGTTGCCATAGCCCCACGGGCGGATATCACCGGTGCCGATCCACTTGCGGTTCTTGCGGTCGCTGATCTTGATCGCGTCGGTCTTGCCCACGTCCAAACTGAAGAACGCGTTCCAGCCATCGGTGGCCAGGTCGCCGGTACCGGCGGTCAGCGTGGCCTTCTTGGCGTCGCCATCGCTATCACCGGACAGGCCGTAGGAGGCGCGCAGGATCGCGCCATTGAAGTCGCTGCGCAGGATGATGTTGACCACGCCGGCGATGGCGTCCGAGCCGTAGATCGCAGAAGCGCCGTCCTTGAGGACTTCAATGCGCTCGACCGCATCCAGCGGAATGGTGCTCAGATCGGTGAAGACCTTCTGGCCGTCATCGGCCAGGCCATAGGTCGCCATGCGGCGGCCGTTCAACAGGACCAGCGTGGAGCCGGCGCCCAGGCCGCGCAGCGAGATGCCTGCGCCACCGCCGGCAAAGCCGTTGCCGAAGGTCTTGGGAATGGAGCCCGACCCGTCCGCGGTCAGGGTCTGCAGATACTCGGCGACCGTGGTCTTGCCGGTACGGTCGATTTCCTGGCGGGTGACCACCTGGACGGGGGAGGGGGTTTCGGTGTTCGTGCGGGGGATGTTCGACCCGGTGACGGTGATCCGGTCAAGGTTGGTCGCCTGCTCCTGCGCGAACGCGGAGGACGACGCCATGGCCCCTACCAGCAGCAGCGCGCCGCTGGTCAGGATCGTGGAAATGGAATGGGCCAGGGTATTGCGGCGGCTGTCGTCGCGGCGTTGGGTCGGGTGTTTCACAGCTTCTCTCCTGACTGGGAAAACCTAGATGTCAATAAGTCGACACCAGAACGGTGGCAACGGCGCCAATCTAGGTTTCCGTCGTGTGACGCAAGAGTGAAAAATTGCTTAATTGGGAAAAGATGCTGTGCGTCTCAGTTTGTGAATGGGGAGCCCCCTGACGGGGCTCCCATTCACTCAGCGCGGTAACGAAAAATCGACCGGAACCAGGCCATCGGCGGCGACGGCCTGCCCATCGACGAGGGCTGGCACGAAACGCCAGTGACGCAGCACCTGCTGGCGTGCGGCCTGGTCGAGCACGCGCGAGCCACTGCTCTTCTCGATACTGGCCGCAACCGGGTTGCCCTGGCTGTCGACCCGGATACGCAGCAGGACCGTCCCCTGCTGGCCCAGGCGGATCGCCGCGACCGGATACGGTGGCGGCGGCGCGCTGCGGTACTGCAGTTGGGCCCCGGCGGCGGGCGACGGCGTGGCCGGGGCCGGTTCCAGCGCCGGTGCGGCGGTCTCGCTGGCGGGCATCGATGCCACTGCGGGCGCCTCGTCGAGGGTGGCGGTGGGGCTCGGCAGCGGTGCCGGCGCGCGTTGCGTGGTCACGGGCACCACCGGGGGGAGCCGCGGTGGGTCTGCCGGCGGATGACGGATGATCTCCGGCGGCGGCGGAGGCAGTACCCAGGTCACCTGCATGCGTTCGCGCGGTGCCTTGATCAGGGGCTGGGTAGCCGGGATCAACAACAGCATCAGGGCCAGCGCGTGGACCGCGATGGCAGTGCTCCACCCGAGCACGCGGGACGCTTCGATAGGCAGCGGGACAACCGGGGACGGGGTACGGACCATGCTCCACTCTCCTTGCCAGATGTGCGGGAACATCAACGTGCCTGCGCGCCGCGTGGGGTCAGGCGGGGCCGCGCAATGACAGCAATACCCGAGCCCGGCACGGGCCGGAAGTCAGGGGCAGGGTGGGGAGTTGGCTGGCAGTCAGGATCCGGCGGCGAACAGCATGACGGCGCCCGCAGGCGCCGTCATGTCTTGGCAGGAGCGGACGGCTGGTCCGCTCTGCTGCGAAGTGTTACCGGCCCAGATCGAACACCACGTCCAGGTTGACCGACACGGTCGATTCGCCCGGCGACACCGGCGTGGATACATCAGCAGCCATCGGCGCGGCCGCCGCACGCATCATCACCGGGCGGAAGTTGCCGCCACCGCTTTCGGAGATGCTCACGATCCGGCGCACGCGCAGGCCCAGCGACTTGGCATACGTTTCGGCGCGGGCCTGGGCCTTCTTCAGCGCGGCCAGGCGGGCTTCGTCGTAAACCGGCTCGGGCTGGTCGATCTCGAACTGCGGGCCGTTGATCTGGTTGGCGCCCTGGGCGGCCAGTGCATCAAGCACTTTGCCGAGCTTGGCGATGTCGCGCACCTTCAGGCTGACCGTATTGCTGGCCTGGTAGCCGGTGATCTTCGGCGCTTCGTTGTCGGCGTAGCGATACTGCGGGCTCAGGTTGACCCCGCTGGTCTGCACATCCCGCTCGGCGATGCCGGCGGCCTTGATCGCGGCGAGCACCTTGGTCATCTGCTCGGCGTTCTGGCGCATGGCGCTGTTGCCGTCCACGGCCTGGGTCACCACACCGGCCGAGAGCGTGGCCACGTCCGGCACGCGCTTGGCCTCGGCATTGGCCGAGATGTTGAGCAGGGTGCCGTCAGCCGGCACGGCGATGGTGGGCTGGGACTGGGCGTGGGCGGTCATCGAAGCTCCCAGGGCAAGGGACAGGGCGAGCAGCAACGGGGACAGGGACGGGCGGCGCATGTACATCTCCTTGTGAAGACGTTGAGGTTGGTGTCGGGGCGATGAACGCGTCGTGAGGTTTGATGGGGTTGAGCACGATTCAAGCGTGTTGCTCGCGATTCAGACAGTAGGCTCAGGTTATGCTTCCTCGATGCTTTATCTTGCCTCTCGATCCCCCCGACGAAACGAACTGCTTGCGCGCCTGGAACGACCGTTCCAGGCGCTTGAGCTTGACGTGCCCGAAGTCCGTGCGCCCGAAGAATCCGCCGCCGATTACGTGCAGCGGGTCGCCGCCGACAAGGCGCGCGCCGGGTGGGCGCTTGTCGCCCATGACCCCGAGGCGGTGGTGCTGGGCTCGGACACCGAAGTCGTGCTCGACGGGCGCGTGTTCGGTAAACCGGCCGATGCGGCCGACGCCTGCGCGATGCTGCGTGCGTTGGCCGGGCGCACCCACCAGGTGATGACCGCCGTGGCGCTGGTCGCTGCTGGCCGGGAACAGGGCGTGCTGGTGGTCTCGGAGGTGACGTTCGCGGCGATCGATGAGGATCGGATCGCCGCCTACGTGGCCAGTGGCGAGCCGATGGACAAAGCCGGTGCCTATGCGATCCAGGGGGGCGCTGAACGATATATCCGCCATCTGGCGGGAAGCTATTCGGGTGTGATGGGTTTGCCCCTGCAACAGACCGAGCAGTTGCTGCAGACGTTTGAACTGAAGGGAGTCGCCCATGTCTGAAGAAATCCTGGTCAATGTCACCCCGCGGGAAACCCGCGTCGCCGTCATCGAGAACGGCATGCTGCAGGAACTGCATATCGAACGTGGCTGGCGCCGTGGCGTGGTCGGCAACATCTACAAGGGCAAGGTGCAGCGGGTCATGCCGGGCATGCAGGCGGCCTTTGTCGAGGTCGGGCTGGAGCGCGCGGCGTTCCTGCACGCCAACGATGTGATCCGCCCGGCCCCGGTGGCCAGTCCGGATACCGAAGGCACCACGTTGCCGCCACCGTCCTCGGTGCCTATCGTCGAGCTGCTGCGCGACGGCCAGGACATCGTGGTGCAGGTGGTCAAGGACCCGATCGGGACCAAGGGCGCGCGGCTGACCACCCAGATCAGCATTCCCTCGCGCTACATGGTGCTGCTGCCGCAGTCCAAGGTGGTGGGCGTGTCGGCCCGGATCGAGGACGAGGCCGAGCGCGCCCGCCTGAAAACCCTGGTGACCGAACTGTCGGCCCAGCACGGCGGCTACGGCTACATCGTGCGCACCAATGCCGAAGGCCAGCCGGCCGAGGCGATCGCCGAAGACGTGGCCTACCTGTCGCGGGTCTGGAACGTGGTGGAGCGCCGTGGCCGCGATGCCGCCCCGCTCAGCGTGATCTATGAAGACCTGAGCCTGCCGCTGCGCTCGGTGCGCGATCTGATCCGCAAGGACGTGGACAAGGTCAAGGTGGATTCCAAGGAGACCTTCAACCAGTTGCAGGCGTTCGTGGCCAAGTACATGCCAGTGCTGGCCGAGAAACTGGAGCTGTACAGCGGTGATCGCCCGATCTTCGACATGTTCGGGGTCGAGGATGAAATCGGCCGCGCGCTGGACAAGCAGGTCCCGCTGAAGTCGGGCGGCTATCTGGTGATCGACCAGACCGAGGCGATGACCACGATCGATGTGAACACCGGTTCGTTCCTGGGCCAGCGCAACCTCGAAGAGACCGTGTTCCGCACCAATCTGGAGGCCGCGCAGGCCGTGGCACGCCAGCTGCGGCTGCGCAACCTGGGCGGCATCATCATCATCGACTTCATCGATATGGACGATGCCGAGCACCGCCGCCAGGTCCTTCGCACGTTGGAGAAGGCGCTGGCCCGCGACCACGCCAAGACCACCGTCTACGACTTCTCGCCGCTGGGCCTGGTCGAGATGACCCGCAAGCGCACCGTGGAAAGCCTGGAGCGCCAGCTGTCCGAGCCGTGCCCGGAGTGCAGCGGGCGGGGTTCGATCAAGACCGCCGAAACGGTGACGTACGAGATCTTCCGCGAAATCACCCGGGCGGTGCGTCAGTTCGATGCGGCGCGCCTGCTGGTGATCGCCTCCTCGAAGGTGGTCGCGCGCATCACCGACGAGGAATCCTCGGCGGTGGCCGAACTGGAGGAGTTCCTGGGCAAGAGCATCCGCTTCCAGGCGGATGAGCAATACCTGCAGGAGCAGTTCGATGTCGTGCTGCTCTGATCGCGGCCGGTCCGGCATCCCCACGTTCCGATGAGCACACCGCTCCGCCTGCGCCTGCGCCGGATCCGCCGCCATGCTGTGTATGCGGTGGCGATCCTGCTCGTGGGCGTGGCCCTGCTGGTCGGCACTGCCAGCCAGCTGCTGCCGCTGGCCGAGCGTCACCCGGACAAGGTGGCGGCGTGGTTGAGCGCGCGCGCAGGCCAGCCGGTGCGTTTCGATGCATTGGATACTGCCTGGACACGGCGCGGCCCGCTGCTGCAGCTCAAAGGGCTGCGCATCGGTGAAGGGCAGGGCCTGCGCATCGGCGAGGCCGAAGTGCTGGTGTCCATGTATGCCGGCCTGCTGCCGGGCCACTCGCTGACCGAGCTGCGCCTGCGTGGCGTGGCGCTGGTACTGCAGCGCGCCGACGATGGCCGCTGGTCCGTGCAGGGCCTGCCGCAGTCCAGTGCAGGTGACCCGCTGGAAACACTGCGCCGCCTGGGCGAGCTGCAGGTGATCGGTGGCCGCTTGAAGGTGGATGCGCCCTCGTTGGGCGTGAACGCCGTGCTGCCGCGGATCGACCTGCGTCTGCGCGTCAACGGCCAGCGCCTGCGGGTTGGGGCGCGTGCGTGGGCCGACCCGTCCGCACAGCCGCTGACGGCGGTGCTGGAATTCGAGCGCAAGCGCGGCGATGGTCAGGCCTGGTTCTCGGCCGCCCCGGCCGACTTCCGGGCGTGGGCCTCGCTGCTGCAGTTCGGCGGCATCGGCCTGCAGCAGGGCACCGGTGAGTTCAATGCCTGGGTGGACCTGCGCGATCACCGGGTGGTGATGGTCACCACCGATGCGGACCTTCAGAACGTACAGGTGCGCGGCGTGACGCTGGCCGACGGCACCCACCCGCAGCTGGCGTTGGACACGCTGGAACTGCGTGCACGCTGGCGCTGGGTGCAGGGGGGCTGGCGCGCCGATGCGCCACGGTTGCGGATTGGCATGGAAGGCAGCACCCAGCAATTGGACGGGCTGCTGCTGGCCGGCGGGCAGCACTTCGCGCTGGCTGGCGACAACATCGATGCCACCGCGCTGCTGCGGGGGCTGGCGCTGACCGACCGGATCGATCCCGGCCTGCGCGAGTGGCTGCATGAGGCCGCACCGCAGGTGCGCATGACCCGCGTGCGGGTGGCAGGCGAGCAGGGCGGCCCGCTGTCGGTCGAGGGGGATCTGGAAGACATCCGCTTCGCGGCGGTCGGGCATTCGCCCGGGCTCAGCGGTGTGGGCGGGCGCTTCAACGGCGATGCCGATGGCTTCACCCTGGATCTGCAACCGCAGCAGGTGATGCAGTTCGATTGGCCGAGCGGCTTTGGCGAGCGCCACGACGTGCGCCTGGCCGGCCGACTGGTGGGCTGGCGCGACGAGGCCGGCGGCTGGCGGATCGGGACCCCGGCGCTGCGCGTGCAGGGCACCGATTACGCCGCCGATGTGCGCGGCGGCATCTGGTTCCAGAACAACGGCACGCGCCCCTGGCTGGAACTGGCGGCCAAGATCGACGATGTGCCAATGACCGCCGCCAAGCGTTTCTGGATCCACTCCAAGATGAGCAAGGCCGCCACCGATTGGCTGGATGCTGCCCTGGTCTCCGGGCAGGTGCGTGGCGGGGTGGGCCTGGTGACCGGGGATCTGGAAGACTGGCCGTTCGACAAGAACAACGGCCGCTTCGAGGCGACCGGCCACATCGACGCCGGCAGTATCCGCTTCCAGCACGACTGGCCGGCGATGAACAAGGTCGATGCCGATATCGCCTTCATCGGCCCGGGCTTCGAACTGCATGGCAAGGGCGACCTGGCCGGGGTGGCGGTGGACCACTTCGATGCCGGCATTCCTGATTTCGGCGAGACCGATCTGTACGTCAAGGCCAGCAGCCGCAGCGATGCCGGTGCACTGCTGGCCATGCTCAAGCAGAGCCCGTTGCAGGCCACCTATGGCGAGACGCTGGACAATCTCACCGCGAAGGGACCGGCCGCGGTCACCTTCGACCTGCTGCAGCCGCTGCACCACGACGAAGGCCGCGGTCACCTGCAGGGCACGGTCGATCTCAATGGCGCGACCCTCACCGAGAAGCGCTTCGACCTGGTCTTCGACAACATGCGCGGTACGGCCCGTTATGGCCATGGCGGCTTCGATGCGGAGCACCTGGCGGTACGTCACCAGGGCCAGGACGGGCTGCTCAGCCTGCGCGCCGGTGAGTTCGTGCGCGATCCGCAGCAGGCCTTCGAATCCGAACTGACCGCCTCGCTGGAGGCGGGGGCGCTGTTGGACCGCGCCCCGGAATTGAACTGGCTCAAGCCTTACATCCAGGGCACCTCGCGTTGGACCATCGGGGTGACCCTGCCCAAGGTCGCGGCCGGCAGCAAGGTCGAGCCGCCCACCGTGCTCAAGCTGCATTCGGATCTGGTCGGCACCACCCTGGAACTGCCGGCGCCGCTGGACAAGCCCGCCGCTACGCCGTTGGCGACGGACGTCACCGCACAGCTGCCGATGGGCAGCGGACGCGTTGATGTCGCCTTCGGCCAGCGCCTGGCCCTGGCCGCGCGCACGCATGACAACCAGACCGGGGTGCAGGTCACCCTCGGCAGCGACCGCGTGGATCGTGATCCGCCGGCCAGTGGGCTGGTCGTGAACGGGCGCAGCGGCTCGCTGGATGCGCTGGAGTGGATCGCGCTGGCCCGCTCGCCGGACGGCGGCGACGGCAAGGACCCGATGCCGCTGCGGCATGTGGACGTGCAGGTCGGCCAGCTGCTGCTCGCCGGTGGCGTATTCCCGCAGACCCGGCTGCAACTGCGGCCGACCAGCAGCAGCGTGGACGTGCGCCTGGACGGCCCCTCGCTGGTGGGCGGCCTGACCGTGCCCAATGCCGAAGGCGGCACCATCGTCGGCAAGCTCAGCCGGGTGCACTGGCAGTCGCTGCCGACGCCCGTCAAGGCGCCCAGCGATGGCGCTCCGATCCTGCTGCCACCGGACGTGGCCCTGCCGGCGCGGGTCCAGGCCAGTGCCAATGACACCAATCCGGCCAAGATCCCGCCGCTGTCGCTGGATATCGATGACCTCCAGTTCGGCAAGGCCAAGCTCGGCCAGGCGGTATTGCGCACGCGGCCCATGGCCAACGGCCTGAGCGTGGATCAGCTGCAGTTCCGCGCGCCCAAGCAGGCGATCGACGTCAATGGCCGCTGGATGGGCATGGGCGAGGCCGCGCGCAGCCAGTTCAACGTGCAGGTCAAGAGCGAGGACCTGGGCGGGCTGATGCAGAATCTGGACTATGGCGGCCAGCTGCGTGGCGGCCAGGGCCAGCTGACCATGAGCGCCGGCTGGCAGGGCGGCCCATCCGACTTCCAGCTCGGTGCGCTGCAGGGCCAGCTCGACGTGCAGGCCCGCAACGGCCAGTTGCTGGAACTCGAACCCGGTGCCGGGCGCGTGCTCGGCCTGCTCAGCGTGACCCAGCTGCCGCGCCGGTTGATGTTCGATTTCCGCGATTTCTTCTCCAAGGGCTTCGCCTTCAACCAGGTCGAGGGCAGCGTGGCGTTCGCCGATGGCATGGCCACCACCGACAAGGTGCTGATCGAAGGCCCGGCGGCGAACATCACCATCCGCGGCAAGACCGACCTGCGCCAACAACGCTTCGATCAGACCATCGACGTCAACCCGCGTGCGGGCAACCTGCTGACGGTGGTCGGCGCGGTCGCCGGCGGCCCGGTGGGGGCGGCGGTCGGCGCGGCCGCCAATGCGGTGCTGTCCAAGCCGCTGGGCGAGATCGGCGCCAAGACCTACCGCGTGACCGGCCCCTGGGCCGAACCCAAGGTCGATGTGATCGACCGCGACGCAGCGCCCAAGCCGGCCCCGGCCGCACCGCCGGCGCGCTGATCCCTTTCCCGCGCCCGGGTTGCGATTGCGCCCGGCGCCCACAGATCAAAGAGCATGAACAACAACGCACTTTCGCTGGCCACCGACCGTCTGCTGCTGCCCGCCGGGCTGGATGCGAACGGTCTGGAACGCACGTTCGGCACCCTGTTGGGCCCGGGCATCGATTTCGGGGATCTCTATTTCCAGCACGCGCGCCGCGAGAGCTGGAGCGTGGAGGACGGCATCGTCAAGGACGGGGCGCATTCGATCGAGCAGGGCGTGGGCGTACGCGCCATCGCCGGTGAGAAGACCGGCTTCGCCTACTCCGACGACATCCACAGCGACGCGCTGCTGGCCGCGGCCAACTCGGCCCGCGCCATCTCCCGCGAGGGTGGGGCGCAGTCGGCCCGCTCGCTGGTGCGGGGCAGTGGCCGCGCGCTGTACCCGGCACTGGACCCCATCGATGGCATGGGCAACGAGGCCAAGGTCGAGATGCTCAAGCGGCTGGACCGCTACCTGCGCGCCGCCGACCCGCGCGTGCAGCAGGTGATGGTCAGCCTGTCCGGCGGCGTGGATACGGTTTTGATCGCGCGCAGCGATGGCGTGCTTGCGGCCGACATCCGCCCGCTGGTGCGCTTGAACGTGCAGGTGATCGTCGAGCAGCATGGCCGGCGCGAGTCCGGTTACTCCGGTGGCGGCGGCCGCTACAGCTATGAAGAACTGTTTGCCGAGGGGCGCCCGGAAGGCTTCGCGCGCGAGGCCCTGCGCCAGGCGCTGGTGAACCTGGAGGCGATCCCGGCCCCGGCCGGGGTGATGACCGTGGTGCTCGGCCCGGGCTGGCCCGGCGTGCTGCTGCATGAAGCGGTCGGCCATGGCCTGGAAGGCGACTTCAACCGCAAGGGCACCAGCGTCTACGCCGGCCGGATCGGCGAGCGCGTGGCCGCGCCGGGCGTGACCATCGTTGACGACGGCACCCTGGACGGACGCCGCGGCTCGCTGAACATCGATGACGAGGGCCACCCGACCCAGTGCACCACCCTGATCGAGGACGGCATCCTGGTCGGCTACATGCAGGATTCGCTCAATGCGCGCCTGATGGGCGTGGCCCCCACGGGTAACGGCCGCCGTGAATCGTTCGCGCACATGACCATGCCGCGCATGACCAACACCTACATGCGCGCCGGCCAGCACGATCCGGAAGAAATGATCCGCTCGGTCAAGCGTGGCCTGTACGCCGTCAACTTCGGTGGTGGCCAGGTCGACATCACCAGCGGCAAATACGTGTTCTCGGCCACCGAGGCCTACCTGATCGAAGACGGAAAAATCACCGCGCCGGTGAAGGGCGCCACCCTGATCGGCAATGGGCCGGAAACCATGCAGAAAGTGCGCATGATCGGCAACGATCTGGCCCTGGACGAGGGCGTGGGCATCTGCGGCAAGGATGGCCAGAGCGTGCCGGTCGGCGTGGGCCAGCCGTCCCTGCTGATCGATGGCATCACCGTGGGCGGCACCCAGGCCTGAGCCGGGATGCATTCGCCTGCGCTGCCTGATCATGCGGCCGCCAGCAGGGTGCTGGCGCCGCCGCGCGAGCGCCGGGACTCAGTCCTCGGCGTTCTCGTCGCTGTCGGTGTCCGTGTCGACCGCGTCGTCCAGCGCGTCTTCGGAGGCGGCATTCACGCCTTCCAGACCGAGCGCGGCCGGCAGCAGCAGCGTACGCAGGACCTGGAAGATCTCGCGGTAGGCGCGCGGCGGCTTGTTCTTGGCCTTTTCGGCCTGGGCGTTGCGGACCAGCGTGCGAAGCTCCTGGCGGTCGGCATGCGGGTATTCGTCCAGCAGCGCGCCCAGCGCCTTGTCGCCGTCCTTGAGCAGGCGTTCGCGCCAGTCTTCCACGCGGTGCATGGTCGCCACTTCACGGCGCGAGGTCTCGCTGTTGGCATCCAGCGCATCGCGGATCGCATCCAGCACGGCGTCGTCTTCGCGACGCATGTGCTTGGCCAGGAACGCCAGCTGGCGCTTGTGGGCGATATGCGCGGTGATGCGCTTGGCCTCGGCGATGTGCGGCAGCAGATCCTCGGGCACCGGCAGGCGCGCCAGCTGGGCCGGGGTCAGCGAGACCAGCTTCTCGCCCAGGGCCAGCACGTCCAGCGCCGCCCGGCGGTTCTGGCTGCGGCTGATATCAAGGAATTCACCGGTTTCTTCGTCGCGTCCGCGCATCGTCTTATTTCCACATCCGTAAACTGTGCCGGCGTCGCGCCGGGCACTCACCTGTACAGGATAAAGCATTGAACGTGATCTCCCCTGAAGTCTCCCCGGCCGACGACAGCCTGCAGCGCCTGGAGCAGCTGGCCGACATCTCCCAGCGCCTGCTGGAGCGGGCCAAGGCCCTGGGCGCCAGCCAGGCCGAGGTCAGCTGCAGCGATGAGCGCGGCCTGGATGTGAACGTGCGCCTGGGCGAGGTCGAGACGGTCGAGTCCACCCGCGACCGCGGCATCGCCGTGACCGTCTACTTCGGCCAGCGCAAGGGCAGCGCCAGCACCGCCGACCTGCGCGAGAGCAGCCTGGAGTCGACCGTGGCCCAGGCCTGCGCGATCGCCCGCCACACCGAGGATGATGAGGCGGCCGGCCTGGCCGAGGCGGCCCTGATGGCCCGTGAATTCCCGGATCTGGACGGCTGGCACCCTTGGGAACTCAGCGCCGATGCGGCGCTGGATCTGGCCCTGGCCTGCGAAGCGGCCGGCCGTGAGGCCGACACCCGCATCAGCAATTCCGACGGTGCCTCGGCGGCGACCGCGCAGAGCCTGTCGGTGTATGCCAACTCGCACGGCTTCATCGGCCGCGAGCGCAGCAGCCACCACTCGATCGGCTGCGCGCTGATCGCCGGGCAGGGCGATGGCATGCAGCGCGACGGTTGGTACAGCAGCGCACTGGCCCGCGAAGATCTGGACGATGCCGCCTCGATCGGCCGCCGCGCCGCCGAGCGTACCGTGGCCCGCCTGGACCCGCGCTCGATGACCACGGCGCAGATGCCGGTGCTGTATTCGCCGGAGGTGGCCCGCTCGCTGATCGGCCATCTGCTCGGTGCCGTGTCCGGCGGAGCGTTGTACCGCCGCGCCAGCTTCCTGCTCGACAGCGTCGGCACGCGCCTGTTCCCGGACTGGTTCGGCATCGAAGAGCTGCCGCTGCTGCGCCGTGGGCTGCGCTCGGCAGCCTTCGATGGCGATGGCGTGGCCACCCGCAATTCTGCGCTGATCCGCGATGGCGTGCTGGAGCGCTACATCCTGGGCAGCTACTCGGCACGCAAGCTCGGCCTGCCGACCACCGCCAACGCCGGTGGCGTGCACAACCTCAAGGTCACCGCCAACGCGGGTGATCTGGTCTCCATTGCCCGGCAGATGGGCAATGGACTGCTGGTCACCGAACTGATGGGGCAGGGCGTCAACAGCGTCACCGGTGATTACTCGCGTGGTGCCGGCGGCTTCCGCGTGGAGAACGGCGAGATCAGCTACCCGGTGGACGGCATCACCATTGCCGGCAACCTCAAGGACATGTTCGCCAGCATCGAAGCGGTGGGCACCGACATCGACACGCGCTCGCACGTGCACACCGGTTCGATCCTTGTAGGACGAATGACCGTTGCCGGTAACGATTGACGTATTCTATGGAGGCTGCCCTGGCAGGCGGGGAGCCTGCCGCGTGCAATACCCATTACCTCGAACAAGGAGTTTCACGTGAGCGATTTCGATAACGTCACCACCCCGCCGCCGCCGGTGAGCGCACCGGCCCCGGCCGAACAGCGCACCATGGCCCTGGTGGCCCACCTGCTGGGTATCTTCACCTGGTTCCTCGGCCCGCTGATCATCTGGCTGATCAACAAAGACGACAGCAGCAAGCGCTTCGTCACCGATCAGGCCAAGGAAGCGCTGAACTTCCAGATCACGATCACCATCGCGATGCTGATCTGCATCGTGCTGACCATCGTCATCATCGGTGGCCTGCTGGCACCGATCGTCGGCCTGCTCAACGTGATCTTCTGCATCATCGCAGCGGTCAAGGCCAACAACGGCGAAGCCTACCGCTACCCGTTCGCACTGCGCCTGATCAAGTAATCGATCCGCAGCGCTGGAACGAAAAAACGCCCGGGATTCCCGGGCGTTTTTTTGTGTGCTGGCGCTGTAGAGCCACGCCATGCGTGGCTGACTGCACTATCGCTCAGTGATCCCGCTCAACCGCCAGCCTGGCCAGCGCACGCAGTGCATCGGCCGCCTCGCCATAGCCGGCCAGACCGTCGAACATCTGCTCGCTCAGCGTGCGCAGATGCGCCTTGGCACCGTCCATGCCCAGCAGCGCCGGGAAGGTCGATTTGGCCTGTGCTTCGTCTTTGCCGGCGGTCTTGCCGAGCTGTTCGGAACTGGCTTCGACATCGAGGATGTCATCGCGCACCTGGAAGGCCAGGCCCAGCGCCGAGGCCACCGTATCCAGCGTCGCCAGATCCGCGGCAGGTGCCTGGCCACACAGCGCGCCCATGCGCACCGCGGCGCGGATCAGCGCGCCGGTCTTGAGCGCATGCATGCGTTCCAGCGCTTGCAACGGCTGCTGATGGCCAGTGGCGTCGATATCCAAGGCCTGGCCGCCGCACATGCCGGCCGCGCCGGAGGCGTGCGCCAGGGTCTGCAGGCAATCCACGCGCAGCTGCGCCGGCAACGCCGCGTCGGCGATCAGGCTGAACGCGCGCGTCTGCAGGGCATCGCCGGCGAGGATCGCGGTGGCTTCATCGAAGGCGATATGCGTGGTCGGCCGGCCGCGCCGCAAGGCGTCATCGTCCATCGCCGGCAGATCATCGTGCACCAGCGAATACGCATGGATCAGCTCCACCGCCATTGCCGGTGCATCCAGTGCGTTTTCGTCGGCGCCGAAGATCCGGCCGCCGGCATACACCAGCAACGGCCGCATGCGCTTGCCACCCCCGAGCACCGCATAACGCATCGCCTGATGCAGCCCGCGCGGGGCATCGGACGGGGAAGGCAGGCTGGCGTCGAGTTCGCTTTCGATACGGTCGCGCCAACGCGCGAACGTGGCCTCAACCGTCATGGCTGGGCGGGTCGAACGGTACGGCGGTGTCGGGCTGGGCCGGATCGCTGAGCAGGCGCACGCGCAGTTCGGCCTGTTCCAGCGCCTGCTGGCACTGGCGGTACAGGCCGACGCCACGTTCGTAGGCGCTGAGCGATTGTTCCAGGCTCAGTTCGCCGGTTTCCATCTTCTCCACCAGCTGCTCAAGCTCTTCCAGCGACTGCTCGAAGTGGGCGACCGGGGAGGTTTCATTGGGGGACTTCTTTGCCATGCGCCAAGTGTGGGCTGCTGGCCCGGCGGGGTCAATTCACGCCGCGCCCGGGGTCCACTGCAACTGCGCATGATGGGCCTGCAACCACGGTTGCAATGCCGCCCCGATGACCCGGTCGCCTGCGGCCAGCAGGGTGTCTTCGTCGAACAGGAGCGGCAGCTGACGGCGCTGCCACGGCGGCAGGCCCTGCTGTTGCAGCAGGTCCTTGAGCGCATGGGAATGTGTGCGCCCGGGCAGCTGGATGCGTTCGCCGCCGCGGCGCGCGCGGATCTGCACGGGGCTATCGAAACCGGCGTCCGTGCCGAGCAGGCGCAGCTCGCCCCCATCGGGCAATGCCAGCGGCGCGCGGCCATCCCAATGCACGCTCCAGTCGGCTGGCAGGGCCAGGCTGGCCGAGAGCAGGTGCAGCTGCCCGCGCCAACGGCGGATACGCGCACCCTGCCAGGCGAACTGGGCATCGGCATGGTGCGCAGCCGGCAACAGTTCGCGCTCGACCGCCTCGACCCCGGCGGCTGGCAGCGGTGGCAGGCCACTGCCGCGCACCCAATGGCGCAGCAGGCGCGCACGTCGTTCCACCGGCTGGCGCATCAGCCGCGCGCAGTCGATCACGCCGGGGCCGACGCTGCAGCGTTCCAGCGCGTCGCGGTCGGCACTGTCGAGCAGATGTTGGGACTGCGCGCACAACGCCGCGCTGCGCGCGAAGGCGGCATCGGCCTGCGCCCAGCGCCGGCGAAGCTGCGGCAGTACCTGCAGGCGCAGGAAATTGCGGTCGGCATCGTCACTGGCGTTGCTGGGGTCTTCGATCCACTCCAGGCCTTCGGCCTGGGCATGCGCACGCAGGGTGCTGCGCGGAACCTCCAGCAACGGCCGCCATACGGTGCCGGCACCAAATGCGCTGGTGACCTGCATGGACGCCAATCCATCCACCCCGGAGCCACGCAGCGCCCGCAGCAGGAAGGTCTCGGCCTGGTCGTCGCGATGGTGGGCCAGCGCCAACTGTTCGCCCGGAAGCAGCTGCGAGGCGAACGCCTCACGGCGTGCATGCCGCGCGGCAGCTTCCGGCCCTTGTCCCTGGTTGCGTTGCACCTGGACACGGAGCACCCGCAGCGGAATGTTCCAGCGCGCACACACCTGCGTGCAGTGCACGGTCCAGGCATCGGCCTGCTCCTGCAGGCCATGATGGACATGGATGGCGCGCAGCCCCGCGGTGCGCTGGGCCGCCGAGGTGGCCAGCCAGTGCAGCAGGACGGTCGAATCGAGCCCGCCGCTGAAGCCCACCAGCACGGGGCGGACGACAGAGGGCGGTGGCGGCAGCAGGGACGTCATGGGCAGTGCGATCTCAGGCAGACCGGCAGTATCGGTGCTGCGTGGCAACGATGCCACGCGCGGGGATCACGGCGCGTCGGCATCCATCGCCGGACGCCCCTGCCGATCGATGCGGTACCAGGTGCCACCGACCATCGCAATGTGGCCATGATCGTCCGGCGTGCCTGGTCGGCAGCCTTGGCAGACCCGGGCCACCCCGTCATCGAACGCCCAGCCGAAATCGAAGGTCGCCGGGAACACCTGGCGCAGCTGGGTATCGAAGTAGCCGATGCGCGCGCCCACGCGGCCGCGCACCAGCCCTTCCACCACGTAGTCCGGGCCGTTGTCGAAGATGATCACCGGCAACTGGCGGCCATCGGCACGGACATAGTGGAAGCCACCGCCGGCGTAGACGGCAGCCAACCCGTCCTGGTCGTAGGGCAACGCCGCCAGCGCCGTGGCATCCAGCGCCAGACGCCCATCGCGCCACTGGCAACCGGCCAGCGGTTGCAGGCCATCTTCCTCGGTAAGCACGGTGCACGCGCCGCCGGTGCCCCACGCCATGGCGGAGGCCAGCAGGCCGGCTGCCAGCAGCAGGAGCCGCACGTAGCGGCCCCTCTTCGTCGTGTTGCAGGTCGGCAGACGCATTACTTGCTGTCGCCGGCCTGGCGCTCGAACGCGGTCGGCTTGGGCAGCTCGACCGGCACGCCCTTGGCGTCGCAGGTGCCGGCCTCGCACAGGCGCTGGCGCAGGCGCGGGGTGGCCTGCACGATCATGTGGTAGATCGCGTTCTGCTCCATCGTGCCGCGCACTGCCTTGCTGCCCGGGCCACGTGCCCAGATGCCGACGTCTTCGCCGCCATGCGATTCGCTCTTGGCGGGTACCAGCGCTTCCTGCATGTAATCAGGATGCTCGGTATCCACCGCGGTCAGGTCCGGCCGGCCGGTGCTCGGATCGAAGCTGCTCGGGTTGTGCGGGTACCGTTTCGGGCCGACCGGCTGTTGGTTGGTGGCACCGGTGTAGCCCGGGCCGTTGGCGTAGGTCAGGGTGGTGTAGGGCAGGCCCAGGCCATCGCGGGCCAGGTCCAGCTTGCCGGCACCGTCTTCGCCGCCCTTGTCCTTGACCTTGCCCAGGATCGGGTTGCCACGTGCCGGGTAACCGACGAAGTTCAGCGTGTGCGAATGGTCGGCGGTGACGATGATCAGCGTGTCCTGGTCGGAGGTCGCCTCGACGGCCGCGCGCACCGCATCGGACATCGCCACCGTATCGGTCAGTGCGCGGTAGGCGTTGCCGCTGTGGTTGGCGTGATCGATGCGCGCGCCTTCCACCATCAGCACGTAGCCTTCCTGGTGGCGCGACAGGTTGGCGATCGCCGCCTGGGTCAGCTCGGCCAGGCTCGGCTCACCGGCCGGGTCGTCCTTGCGCTCGGCCTCGTAACGCATGTGGTCCGGCTCGAACAGGCCGAGGATCGCCGGGGCGTTCGCGGCGGCCTGCAGCTGTCTGGCGTTCCACACATAGGCACCCTGCGGGTGCGCCTGCTGCCACTCGGTCACCAGGCTGCGCCCGTCCAGGCGCTGGCCGACCTTGTCGTCATACTCCGGATCGCGTTCTTCGACCGTGGTGAATTCACCGCGGCCGCCGCCGAGGGCGACCAGCGGGCCGCGCCCGAAGCGCGAGGTCGACAACAGCTGCTGGGCGATATCGCGGCAGCCGGCGGCCTTGGCCTCGTCCGGCACGTCGGTGTCGTTTTCCCAGTTGCGCTCCGGCGAGTGTGCATAGGTCGCCGCCGGGGTGGCATGGGTCAGGCGCGCGGTGGAGACCACCCCGGTCGCCATGCCGGCGCTGTCAGCCAGCTGCAGCCAGGTCAGCAGCCCCTTGTTCAGGCTGTCGGCGCAGTCGTTGCGGGTGCCGGCACTGACGCCGATCGCGCCCATGTGGGTCTTCACGCCGGTGGTGATCGCGGTCATGGTGCCGGCCGAATCCGGCGTCTGCGAATCGGTGTTGTAGGTCTTGCTGAACGCCGTGGCCGGGAAGCGCTCCCAGGACAACAGGTTCTCCTCGCCCGGATGCCCGTTGCGCTGCCCCTCGAAGATGCGCGCCGCGGCCACCGTGGTCAGGCTCATGCCGTCACCCAGGAACAGGATGACGTTCTTGGCCTTGCCGTCCATCGCACCTGTGCTGGCCGCGCGCGCCGCACCGCTGCGGTACCACCACTGCGGGGTCTCCCCGGCGGGGTGGGCAATGGCCGGCACATCGACCTGGACCGCGCCGGCAGAGGCGCTGGAGGAGGGAGCGGTAGTGGCGCAGGCGCCAAGCAGCAGGGTGGTGACGGCAGCCACCAGAGGCGTGAAACGGGACATGGATGAATGCATCTCACATGTGAAACGGGCGTTCATTATGCAGAACGCCGCAAGGCACGCCGATGACACGCTGATTTTCCGTGTACGCCTCGTGCCACGGCCCCGCTTGGGCTAAGGTGCCTAGCTGTCAAATCATCTCTGGAACGCACATGAAGCTGGTCTCTGCCTGGCTGCGGATCCCCTTCTGGCAACGGGTCCTCGGCGGCTTCGTGCTGGGCGCACTGGCCGGCTGGCTGCTCGGCCCGGCGGCCGAAACCTGGTTCGGCCCGCTCGGCGATCTCTACGTCACCCTGATCAAGATGATCGCGGTGCCGCTGGTGTTCTTCGCCGTGATCAACGCCATTTCCTCGCTGCACGGGCAGAAGTCTGTGGCGGCCCTGGGCGGGCGCACCTTCCTGTGGTTCATCATCACCGCTGCCCTGGCCGTGTGCGTGGGCCTGGGTGTCGGCACCCTCATGCAGCCGGGCAGCGGCGCGCTCAGCCTGAGCATGGACCACGGCTACACCCCGCGCGAAGTACCCAGCGTGATCAAGGTGCTGATGGATGTCGTGCCCTCCAACGTCTTCTACGCGTTGACCGGCATCGGCACCCGTATCAATGGCGCCGGTGAAACCGTGCTGGCCGCGGGCCGCGGCTCGATCCTCCCGGTGATCTTCTTCGCCGGCCTGCTCGGCTTTGCCATGGTCAAGCTCGGCGACAAGGTCAGCGAGGCACGCAAGCTGACCGGGCAGATGAGCGAGATCATGATCCAGGTGACCCGCTTCGTGCTGGAGATCACCCCGCTGGGCACCTTCGGCCTGATCGCCGGCCTGGTCGGCAGCTACGGCTTTGAGAAACTGCTGCCGCTCGGCAACTTCGTGCTCGCCCTGTACATCGCCTGCGCCCTGCACATCGTCGTGGTCTACGGCAGCCTGCTGCTCATGCACGGCCTGAACCCGCTCAAGTTCTTCCGCGGCGCCGCCCCCGGCATGCAGGTCGCCTTCGTCAGCTCTTCCAGCTTCGCCGCCATGCCCGCCGCGATGCGCTCGATCACCCACAACCTCGGCGTCAACAAGGACTACGCCTCCTTCGCCGTCCCCCTCGGCGCCAGCATCAAGATGGACGGCTGCGGGGCGATCTATCCGGCCCTGTGCGCCGTCTTCATCGCCCAGTACACCGGCGTGCCGCTCACCCCCGAGCAGTACATCGTGGTCCTGATCGCCTCGGTCCTGGGCAGCTTCGGCACCGCCGGCGTCCCCGGCACCGCCGTCGTGATGGCCACCGTCGTCCTCAGCGCCGCCAATCTCCCGCTGGAAACCATCGGCTACCTCTACGCCATCGACCGCATCCTCGACATGATGCGCACCATGACCAACGTCACCGGCCAGATGCTGGTCCCGGTCATCGTCGCCAAGGAAACCGGCCTGCTCGACCGCGAGATCTACGACAACCCATCCACCAACCTCGGCGTGGATGAAGGCGAAGAACGAACGTCCTGATGCAGGCACGGACGCAGCACCCAAAGACCGGCGAGAGCCGGTCTTTTTTTGCTTGTGTGCAACTGCTTTCGCATCGTCGCTTCTTCCTGCCGAACAGGCAGATGTCTGGCGGGCTGGCGAGGCTTGGCATCGCCGGCCCTCACGACAAAGCGACTGGCTGAGGCTTTACAAGCAAACCCGGGGCGAGCCTGAATCCGCACCGTAACCCCCTGTATCACCCGGTGTAACACCCGTGATACACCCGCACCCCGCTTGCCTCTCAGCGCAACGCCGTCCATCGCCAAACCTATTCATACGCACAAACGCTAACGCCGCTGTAACAGCAATGTTGCGTGCGATTAACCCGCGCCGCACGAAAACCCCGGAAACACGGCCATTGGGAACTTGGCACGAATGCTGCTCCAACCCTCCGCATGTAATCGGGAGGTCGCCATGGACAGCGTTGCCGCACACCGCACACGACACACCACACTCTGGCTGCTCGCCGCCGCACTCATCCTGCCGGCCGCCGCCAACGCCTCCGGCGCACGCCAGGGCGTCAAAGCACAACCCGGCGAAATTGTCCTCCTGCGTGACGTCTCCGCACGGCCTGCGTACCGTCCTGCGCCCCCCGGCATGGCGCTTATCGCAGACCCCTCACCGCGCCGCGAAATCGGCCATGCCCTCGACACCTCCACCGGCATGGATGAACTCAGCGATGACGATTACGCCTCGCTGGGCTCCAACACCGGCGCCGGCATTCCCCGCAACGCCACCACCATCGAACGCGTCACCGGCCATACGGTCAACGGCACGCTCGGCAAAGTGACCGACAGCGGCATGCTCTCCAGCGGCCAGTTCAGCAACACCATCGGCGGCCCCATGGGCGCCGTCGGCAACGCCACCCGCGGCATTGGCGACCAGGTGCGTGGCGCACTCGCCCAGTTCCCGCTCGGCCAGCCCGCAGGCGGGCCCGGCAAATGAACACCGTCCTGCGCATGGCACTGTTGACCAGCCTGGTGCTGGCTCCCTGGGCTGCACACGCCCAGCAGGGCAACGACTACGCCGCGATGCTCTCCTATCTCAACCAGAGCCGCATCGACGGCCGCACCCTGGCCGGCGCCGATGGCGCCATCACCGTCAACATGGCTGCCGGTGACCTGAACCAGCAGGCCAACCTGATGGGCATCGCCAACGGCCGCAACGCCCATATCCAGGTGGATGCACGCCAGCAGCAGTCCAACAACGTCAGCCTCGGCGACACCGCCATGGACGCCAGCGCCACGCTCGGTGGCCAGGCACTGAACGGCGCCAGTGGCGTCGCATCAATCAACCAGGCCAGCGGCAATGGCAACGCGACGCTCAACGTCGTCACCGCCACGCTGGCGCAACAGGGCATACGCGAAACGAACGACGAGGCTTTGGCCGCGTCGGGCGCACTCGCGTCAGCAGGGGGGCAGGGGGCCGTCAACAGCGGTCGGTCGGCCGGAACTCGCAGGGTGGCGGTCGAAGCCTCCGCGCTGCAGGGATTCGACGGCGTCCTGCAACTCAATCAGATCGCGGGATCCGGCAACGCCACCGCAAACCAACTGAGCATTTCGGTGCAGTCCACCCCGTGAGTAGTCACATCCACCCGATTGTCTGTGATGAGAGAGAGGGCACCATGAACACCAACATGAAACGGACCGTACTGGCCATCGCCGTCGCCGCTGCATCCGCCTCCGCCGGCGCCAATGGCTGGGGCAATGACCGCGACAACCAGAACCAGAGCGCCAACATCAACCACCTGCACAATGTGGCTGAAACGCGCACCAATACCGATACCAACACCGAAACCAATACCACCACCAACACCGATACCGATTCGCGCACCTGGAACCGGACCTGGAACAACACCCGCAACAACAACAGCACCACCAACACCACCATCAACGACAACGTGACGAGCAACACCAACGTCACCAGCAACCGCGACGTGACCAGCAACCGCAACGTCACCGAGAACGTCAGCAAGACCAGCAACATCCAGGCCGACGAACGCCAGGAAAAGAACAATCACGGCGTTGACGTGAACATCGAAAAGGACCTGCGCCTGAGCTCGGACATCAGCTTCTCGGGTGATCCGGAAATCACCGGTTCGATCGACATCGATTCGGCCGCCATCGCCGTCATCGACAACCGCCAGTCGGTCACCAACAATCTGGCCGGCAACACCCTGGTGACCAACAGCGCCTCGATCGCCGACGACGTCGGTGCCGATGCCTCGGGCAACCTGGGCTTCAACGTCGCCGCCGGTGACAACAACGCCCAGGACAATGCGGCGTCGCTGTCCGCGGCCGATGCGTCCTTCAGCTTCGGCATGGCCGATGCGGAAGTCTTCGTCAACCAGTTCGGCGGTGGCAACACCACCCTCAACTCCGGCGTGACCAACGCCGCGGGCCTGGGTGGCAATGCCTTCAGCGGCGCGTCCGGCAACATCGGTGCCAACGTCGCCTCGGGCAACAACAACGAGCAGAAGAACGCGCTCGCCGCCTCGGTCGCCACCAGCGCCTATGCGACCTCGAGCATCAGCTCCAACCAGGTGTCCTCCGGCAACACCGTCAGCAACGCCGGCTACCTGCAGTCGATGACCGACACCGTGGACGTGAACCTGAGTGGTCGCGTTGCCGGTGCCACATTGGCCGTGGGTGCGGGCCGTTACAGCGGCACGGGTAGTGCCTACCAGAAAGACAACTACTACCTGGATACCTGGAGCGGCGCGCTGGATCACCCGAGCGGCAGCGAAACCGGTCATATCGACATGGATAGCGATATCCAGAATGCCACCGCCAACCCGAATCGTCCGGGCGTGGGCGGCATCGCGTTCGATACCGATGAGCGCGGCACCAGCCAGTTCGTTGAACTGGGCGTGGCCGATCTCTACGCGAGCCTGAGCGGCACCGTCTCCACCACCCGTTGGGTGAACGTGGATGCGACCAACACCGCGGCGCTGTCCGGCAGTGCGTTCTCCGGCGCCTCCGGCAACATCGGGGTGAACGTGGCCTCCGGTACCGGCAACCTGCAGGCCAACAGTCTGGCCCTGGCGGTTGCGCAGCCCTCCACCGGCGGCGGTGGCGGTGGCGGCGGTCCGGAACAGTAAGGTTGTCCGTTTTCGCAAGCAGTACGCGTTGAGCGCAACAAACCCGGTCATCCGCCAATGACCGGGCTCCCCGGGAGCCCCTGTCCCTTCTCCCCCTTGGGGCAGGGGCTCCTTCCTGAGCCGGAGTACTACATGTCCAGTCGTATGCGCACGTGGATGCTGGTGTGGGCCTTGTCGGTGCTGATGATGCCGATGGGCATCGTGCGTGCCGGCGACGTCGGCTTCAGTGGTGTGCTGCCCAACGGGGCGGTCCTCACCCAACGCGTGGAAAGCATGCAGGAACGGCGCTTCCGCAATGTCGTACGGCAACACACCGATTACAGCTGTGGCGCAGCTGCCCTGGCCACGATCCTGCGCTATGCCTACCACCTGGAGGCCGATGAGAGCACGGTGATCGAAGGGATGATGGGGGTCTCGGATCCACAACTGGTCCACCAGCGCGGTTTCTCGCTGCTGGACATCAAGCGTTACGTCGAATCGATGGGCATGCGTGGGCGCGGCTACCGCGTCAATGAAGAGCGCCTGCGCTCACTGCGCGTGCCCGGGCTGGTGCTGATGGATGTGCGGGGCTTCCGCCACTTCGTGGTCCTCAAACAGGTCCGTGGCGATCTGGTGGATGTGGCCGACCCGATTCTGGGCAACCGCAGCATTCCCGTCAGCGAATTTCTCCAGGCGTGGCCGTCGCGCGCCGTGTTTGTCGTGATCGGCAGTGACTTCGATCGCAACACGGCGTTGCTGCAGCCCGGTGAACGGCCGAGTGCCCGTTCGCTGTACGCCAGGCAGGGGCCGATCACCGATGCGGAACTGGTCGATTTCGGATTCACCCATGCCGATCTGTTTTAAGGAGGCACCATGAACATCGCAACCTGGACGCCCGGCATCGTGTTGCTCGCCCTGCTGGGCATTGCGCCGGCGCATGCCGACGAGAGCCGGCCCGGCAAGGGATTGAGCGAAATCCCCGATCCGGAATTGAACCTCATGCGGGGCCGCTACACCGTCGGTGGCAACACCGTGGCGTGGTTCGGCGTCACCATGGTCTCGCAATGGCAGACCGCCGGCGGGCAGTCGGCACAGAGCGCGCTGAAGCTGGGCATGGACTTCAGCCACGGCGGCAGCACACCGAAGATCAGCTTCGCACCGAGCGTGAGCGTGACCGCTGCCGATGCACCGCTGCCGGTGACACCGGGGCGCAGTGTGGACTCCAGTGGCCTGCAGAACGTGGCCGGCCTCAGCCAGAGCATCCAGGTGGCCGGCGACGGCAACCTCGCCAGCAACGCCACCCAGCTGACCGTGCGCGATGGCGTGGCACCCACGCCCACCGGCGAGGGCGTGAACCTGGCCAGCGTGCAGCAGGGCGGTGTCAGTGCGCTGGCCCAGCTGGAAGGCAACACGGCCAAGGTGCAGTTGCAGATCGAGGGTGTCGGTGCGGTCCAGCAATGGATCCGCAATGGCAGCGTCGGCCAGAGCATCGCGCTGGGCAGTGATGGACAGTCGGTCACCAACCGGCTGCAGATCGACCTCGTGAGGCAATCGCTGGCCAACAACGTTCCGCTCAACCAGAACGTGGCGCAGGCGATGACGCTGGTACGCGGCGTAGGCATGGGGCCGGGCCAGTGATCCATCGGCCCGGCAGGGGGAGCGACAACACAACAGTGGGCCAAGGCAATGCACACGATGATCCGCGTAACACCGCTGGCGCTGGCGGCGCTGGCACTCATGGCGGCTGCGTCCGCCCAGGCACAGGCACAACAGCCGGCGCCCGATGACGCAGCCGACGTCAAGGCCTTGATGGCGCAGCTGGAAAGCCTGAAAGCCAATTACGCGCAGGAAGTACGGCGCCTGCGCGAGCTGGACATGCAGGTGCAGGCCATGCAGGCGCGGCTGACCGGCAAGACCGCGCCCGTCGCCGGTGCCGCACCTCCACCTCAACAGGCCTTGCCGGCTGGCACGCCTGCAGCGCCGGCCAGCGCCGACGGTTACGCCAGCTCGGCGGCCGAAGCGCAGCAGGCCAAACAGGAATCGCGGCGCAGCGTGGATGACGTCAAACAACAGCAGGCCGCGCTGTTCAGTCGCCGCTTCACGATCGAAAACAGCCTGTCCTACGCGCGCTATGACCGCAAGCAGCTCAGCCTCAACGGCTTCCTGGCGCTGGACGCGATCTTCCTGGGCAACATCGCCATCGAGAACGTCGAGTCGGACACGCTGACCTACAACCTGGCCGCGCGCTGGGGTGTCAGTCCGCGCCTTACCTTGAACCTGGATGTGCCCTACCTGGCTCGCAAGACCGTGTTCCAGAAGGGCGGTGCCGGCGGATCTGCCGCGGCCATCGCGCAGGAAGAGACGACCGGCAACGGCATCGGCGATGTTGGCGTGAGCGCCAACTATCGGTTGTTCGCCGAGCGGGGGCGGCTGCCGGAAACGGTGTTGACCGTGGGGGCGACCGCGCCGACCGGGCGTGCGCCGTATGGGCTGGACTGGAAGGTGCTCGAGCGTGATGACGATGACTTCATCCGCTTCGCCGTGCCCGAGCAGCAGCCCACCGGCAACGGGGTGTGGCAGGCCAACGTCGGGCTTTCCGCAGTGAAGACCGCCGATCCGGCGATCCTGTTCGCCAACATCGGTTACATCCATTCCTTCCCGCGCAGCTTCGATGACATCGACGCCAACCCGGATACCACCAACCCGGGGGATGTGAAGCTGGGCGGCTCGTACTACTTCGGTGCCGGCGTGGCGTTCGCCTTCAACGAGCGCACCAGCCTGAGCATCTCCTTCAGCGACAAGCTGAGCGCGCGCGCGTCCACGCGCTACAAGAACGGCCAGTGGCTGAAGGTGATCGGCAGTGACGCCAACGCGGGCACGCTGAACCTGGGCATCACCTACGCCCTCAACCAGAAGACCACCTTGGTGAGCCTGCTGGGTATCGGCCTGACCCCGGATGCACCGGACTTCACTCTGGCGTTCAAGGTGCCGTACAGCTTGTAGGCGCGCTGCGGAGGCTGCGACGCCACCGCTGAAGGTCAGCGCAGTTCGGGAAGCGCCAGCTGGTGCTTGCGGCACAGCCGGTAAACGGTCACCCGCGAGACCTGCATGTGGCGGGCGCAGGCGGTGATGTTGAAGTCGTTCTGGCGCAGGGCATGCAGCAGGGTTTCGCGTTCGGCGACCTGCTTTGCGCCGTGCAGGCCGTGCGCGGTGATGGGCAGCAGCGGCTGGCTCAACTCCAGGTCCGCGGCGGTGATCAGTTCGGCATCGCTGACGATCGCTGCACGCTGCACCCGGTTGAGCAGCTCGCGCACATTGCCCGGCCATGCAAAGCGCTCCAGCGCCTGGACGGCATCGGCGGTGAAGCCGCGCGCCCGGGTGACGTGGCGATGCCGGAAGCTGGCGAGAAAATGGTGGGCCAGCATCGCGATATCCGTGCCGCGCTCGCGCAGCGGTGGCAGGGGCAGGCGCAGCACGTTGAGCCGATAGAACAGATCGCGCCGGAAGTGGCCCTGTTCGACCGCGGCTTCAAGATCGACGTGAGTGGCTGCCAACACGCGCACATCCACCGCCAGCGGCCGGTTGCTGCCGACGCGTTCGACGGTGCCTTCCTGCAGTACACGCAGCAGATTGGTCTGCGCATCCAGCGGCAGGTCGCCGATCTCGTCCAGGAATACGGTGCCGCCACTGGCCGATTCGAACAGGCCCAGGCGCCGCGTTGCCGCACCGGTGAAGGCGCCCCGCTCGTGGCCGAACAGCTCGGACTGGACCAGCGCGGCCGGGATGGCGCCGCAGTTCACCGCCAGGAAGGGACGCGCGTGGCGCGCGGACAGTGCGTGCAGCGCCTGCGCCGCGAGTTCCTTGCCGGTGCCGGTTTCGCCGGTGATCAGTACCGGCAGGTCTACCGGTGCGTACTTGCGGATGGCCGCGCGGGTGACCTGCAGGACCGCGCTGTCGCCGATCAGGGACTGCGGGCCATGGGGCGCGGGCAGGGAGTCGGCGCCCGCCAGTTGCTGCAGCCGCTGTACGACGCGCGGCAGATCGATCGGGGCGGTATAGGTATCCACACAGGCGGCAAGCAGCGCATCCAGCACCGGCGAGGCGCGCAGCGGAGCCGCCGGCAACAACGCCAGCAGGCTCATGTGGCGGTGGTCGACCAGCAGCTGCTGCAGGTGGGCCAGATTGGCCGGGACCACGGTACGCAGGTCCAGCAGGCCGACGACCTGGTCGCTGCCGCGCATGCCGATGCCGGCGCACTGCTCGGGGGCGACGCCGCGCACCTGCCAGCCGGCCGCAGCCAGCGTCGCGCGTTCAAGCGCGAGGGGTTGCCCAAACCAGATCACACACCGGGCAGGAAAATCGGGGACAGCCGCCATGCGTCACCTTGTCGACGAGGATCACGGGCGGTGTCTGCTGCCTGATCGGTTGCCCAGGACGTGCCGCCCCACGTCCGGGTCCGTCCCCCGCCGCGGCGCGCGTGCGCCGGGCGTGTCGCCCGCTGGAAAACAGGCGGTGACAGAGAAAGGAACGCGGGTTGGGCCGGTCAGCGGCCATCGCCGGGCCCAACAAAAAAGGCCGCTGCAGGGCACCGGCCTTCGATCCATGCGTTCAGCAGGGCCCGTCAGAGATCGACGCGGCGGGCCTGCATGAACTTGCCGCCCCAGTAGCCGCTGACCAGGCTGTCGACGCGGACGTCCTTGCCGGTGCTCGGGGCATGCAGGAAGCGACCTTCGCCGACATAGATGCCGACGTGGTCGACCCGGCCCTTGCGGCCGAAGAACACCAGGTCGCCAGCCGCCAGGGCGTTGCGGTCATTGATCAGTTCGGCAGCGCCGTCATGGGCCATCTCGCGCGACACGCGCGGCAGCTCCACGCCCAGCGCGGTACGGAACACATAGCCCACCAGGCCGCTGCAGTCGAAACCACTGTCCGGCGAGGTGCCGCCCCAGCGGTACGGGGTGCCGAGCAGGGTCATCGCACGGCGCAGCAGGGACTGGACCTTGCCGTTTTCGGCGGCGTCGCCGGCCACTGTAATGGCGCCGGTGCTGGCGTCGTAGTTGGCGAGCAGGCGGCTCAGGTCACCGGCGAACATCGCCGAGCGATCCATGAGCGGGATGGTGTCGTTGGCCGCCAGGTGCGGAAGCAGGGCGGCGAGGGTGGCGCTGGCAGCGGCATCAGCCTTGCTGCGGGCCGGCGCATCAGCCTTGGGCTTGGCCGGCGCGGAAGAATCGGGGGTGACAGTGACGGGGGGTGCAGCAACCTCGGGAGCGGTCGTCGGTGCGGACTGCGCCCAGGCCGGAAGGCTGGCCAGGCAGAGTGCTGCAGCGAGGAAAGCGGGGCGGGCGCGTCGCCGGGTGGCGGCGGTCTGGCCTTTGCACGTCAGGTCGTCTGTCGTCACGCGGCGGTCACTGAATAAAAACGATGGGTGATGATGCCGTGTAAGCGCAGTGATTAGGTACAAATTCCGTTAATTTTTCGTTTACAACTATGTGATGTACGTCACAAATTTGGACCTTACCCCTGTTCAGGTTAGTCAAGGACGCGTTTCGCCCCGGTGTAGTGGTCCTTCCAATAGGGACCGCCGAGCGAGTCCAGACGGACCGTGCCGCCGGTGCTGGGGGCGTGCACGAAGCGGCCTTCACCGACATAGATGCCGACATGGAAGACGTTGCCCTTGTTGCCGAAAAACACCAGATCGCCCGGCGCCAGGCGCTTGGGATCGATCTTCGGCCCCTGCACGGCGGCCAGATCGCGCGAGGTGCGCGGCAGCCGCAGATCGAGCATCTCGCGATAGACATAGGCTACCAGGCCGCTGCAGTCGAAGCCGGACTCCGGGGTGTTGCCGCCATAGCGATAGGGGGTGCCGACGAGTCCGATGGCGCGCATCAGCACCGCGTTGGCGGCCTGGGGGTCGTTCGGGGTCACGCTCGGCCATACCTGGGGGGAGGCGGGCGGCGGGGCCGGGCGGGTGGTCTTGCCGCCGCCACAGGCGCTCAGCAGGGCGATGATCGCCAGCAGGGCCAGGCGGCCGGGCAGGCGGGTCAGGCGCGAAACTGGCGTCATGTGCATGTTGTCCGGATAATGCGCGACCTTAGAAGGCCGTCATGATGGCGGCGTATCCGGCAGGCCACAACCCGCCTCACCCGTCTGCCCTCGGCAGTCTCCAGACCAGAGTTGCGCATGAAGATCGAAAAAGACCGCGTCGTCCGTTTCCATTACACCGTCGCCGAGCAGGGCCAAGAGCCGATCGAGAGCTCCAAGGACCGTGATCCGCTGGCGATCCTGATCGGCCACGGCAACATCATCCCGGGCCTGGAAAACGCCATGATGGACAAGGAAGCCGGCGCCACTTTCGAAGTGGACGTCAAGGCGACCGATGCCTACGGCGAGCGCCGCGAAGGCCTTACCCAGCGCGTGCCCAAGAAGCACTTCGGCACCAGCAAGCTGGTCCCGGGCCAGCAGGTCGTGCTGCAGACCAACTTCGGCCCGCGCGCGGTCACCGTTGAGAAGGTCGGCATGAGCGTGGTCGATGTCGACCTGAACCACCCGATGGCCGGCAAGGACCTGCACTTCAACGTCGAGATCGTCGACGTGCGCGAAGCCAGCAAGGAAGAAATCGAGCACGGCCACGTGCACGGCGACGGCGGCCACCAGCACTGAGTGCTGCAACCCCTGGTTGATCCAACGGCCCGCTTCGGCGGGCCGTTTTCGTTTGTGCGGCAGGCCCTCGTGCGCACGGCATAATGGCGGCCCTGGTCAGCGGATTGCCTGTGAACGCAGCTTCTTCTCCTTTGCAGCCGGTGAGTGCCCACGAGCGCATCGCCGTCATCGACATCCTGCGCGGGTTCGCGCTGCTGGGCATCCTGCTGATGAACATGGAGGCGTTCAGCGGTCCGCTGGACCTGTCCTTCACCGGCATCGATCCGCATTGGCAGGGCGCGGACTACTGGGCCGATGCGGCCATCTACGTGCTGGTCCAGGGCAAGTTCTTCACCCTGTTCTCGCTGCTGTTCGGCGCGGGGTTCTCGGTCATGGCGCAGCGCGCCGAAGCGGCCGGGCGCGCATTCGCACCGTTCTATCTGCGCCGCAGCGTGGCGCTGCTGCTGATCGGCCTGTGCCACGCGCTGCTGGTGTGGTCCGGCGACATCCTGGTGATCTATGCGTTGATCTCGATGCTGTTGCTTGCCTGCCGCGAGGCGCCGCGCAGTTGGCTGCCCGCGATGGGCGCGACCAGCTATCTGGGCGCTGCCGCCCTGGTGCTGGTGCTGGGGGCGTTGATGAGCTGGATGGCCAGCATGGAGCACACGCAGGAACCGCTGCGCGAGGCCATCGCCCAGGCCCAACGCACGATCGAGCTGCAGCGCCAGGCGTACGCGCATGGCAGCTGGGGGCAGGCGGTGGGACAGCGCCTGCGTGATCTCGGCGCGATGCTGTCGGGCATCTTCGTGATCGGTCCGGAAGTGCTGGGCATGTTCCTGATCGGCAGCTGGTTCGCGCGCAGTGGCGCGCTGGCCGAGCCCGAGCGGTTCGCGCGGCTGTATGCACGGCTGCGCTGGGTCGCGTTGCCGGTCGGGCTGGTGCTGATGCTGGGCAGCGCGATCTGGCACCCCTATCAGGCGCCCGGCACGCTGGACCTGCGCGGCGGCGTGGCGTATGCGGTCAGCGCGCTGGCCGGGCTGCTGATGTGCCTGGGCTATCTGGCCTGGATCGTGCACTGGCGCGCACGCCTGCAGGTGCTGGCGCCAATGGGGCGGATGGCGCTGACCCATTACATCGGCCAGTCGCTGGTCTGTACCTGGGTGTTCTATGGCTATGGACTGGGCGCGTTCGAAACGATGCCGCGCCTGTGGCAGATTCCGTTCGCGCTGGCCCTGTTCGCGCTGCAGGTGGCGATCAGCCATGCGTGGCTGCGGTACTTCCGGTTCGGGCCGCTGGAGTGGATCTGGCGCGCGATGACCTATCTGCAGTGGCCGCCGCTGCGCCGGGCCTGACACGGCGGTGCCACGCACCCTCACGTCTGGATCGCAGCCGGTCGTGGCATGCTGGGCACGAGCATGAGCGTCGGCTCCGGCCAGTTGATGGCAGACCTGATCAACGGCCGCGCGCCGGCGATCGATCCTGCCCCTTACCGAGTTGAGCGATGCCAATGACGACGCAATACGACTATGACCTGATCGTGCTGGGCGGTGGTTCCGGCGGCCTCGCCGCGGCCTTCCGCGCGGCGCAGCACGGCCAGCGCGTGGCGATGCTGGAGCCGGGCGAACTGGGCGGCACCTGCGTCAATGTCGGCTGCGTGCCGAAGAAGGCGATGTGGCTCGCCGCCGATCTGTCCGGACGCATCGGCCTGGCTGCAGCGATGGGATTCGACGTGCCAGTGCGCCCATCACTGGATTGGAAAGAGCTGGTGGTGCATCGTCAGGCCTACATCGCCAACATCCATGCCAGCTATCTCAAGCGCCTGGATGAAAACAAGGTGGTGCGGGTGCCGCGTCGTGGCCGCCTGGTGGATGCGCACACCGTGGAGTGCAGCGATGGTGTACGGATCAGCGCCGCGCACATTCTGATCGCGACCGGTGCCCATCCCCAGCGCCCGGACATTCCCGGTGCCGAACTGGGCCTGGTCTCCGATGATTTCTTCAACCTGTGCGGCGCACCGGAGCGCGTGGCCATCGTCGGCGGTGGCTATATCGCGGTGGAGCTGGCCGGGCTGCTGCAGGCGCTCGGTAGCCGCGTGACGCTGCTGGTACGTGGCGAGCGGCTGCTGGAGCGCTTCGATGCAGAACTGACCGCACAGCTTGCCGAGAACCTGCGCCACCAAGGCGTACAGATCCATTTCGGTTACCGCCTGCGCGAGCTGCAGCGTGACGGCGATGCCGTGGTCGCGCTCGGCCATGATGGCCCGGCCGACGGTCATTTCGATGCGGTGTTCTTTGCCACCGGGCGACGCGGCAACAGTGCCGATCTGGGGTTGGAAGCGCTCGGCGTGGTGATCGGTGACAAGGGCGAGGTCGAGGTCGACGCGTGGCAGACCACCGCGGTACCCAGCGTGCACGCAGTGGGCGACATTGCCGGCAAGGTTGGCCTGACCCCGGTGGCGATCGCCGCGGCGCGCAAGTTGATGGACCGCCTGTTCGGTGGCCAGCCGCAGGCCAAGATGGACTATGAGAACGTGGCCAGTGTGGTGTTCTCGCATCCGGCCTTGGGCGCGGTGGGGCTGAGCGAAGAAGAGGCCTGTGCGAGATACGGTGATGTGCGCGTGTATCGCAGCAACTTCCGCCCGATGCTGCAGGCCTTGGCCGATGGCACCCAGCGCAGCCTGTTCAAGCTGGTCTGCGTGGGCGAGGAGGAGCGTGTGGTCGGTGTCCACCTGCTGGGCGAGTCTGCCGATGAAATCCTGCAGGGGTTTGCACTGGCAGTGAAGATGGGCGTGACCAAGGCCCAGTTCGACGACACCGTGGCAATCCATCCAACCTCCGCAGAAGAAGTCGTACTGATGCGCTGAAAGCGCATCAGCGGCGTGCAGCCGCCGAAGCCTCGGCAGGGATCCGGTGGTGCCACGCCATGCGTGGCAACCGCGCACCGCGCGGCACACCCTTCCGCAGGCGAACGGCTCGGCGGCCTGCGCTGTCCTTTCCGCAGTTGAAACAGGATCGGAGCGCCGTTCCCGCAGTGTCTGCCGGCGCAAAACACCCGCCGCACCGCATGCGACAATGGCCGCCCCCCACCTGACCAGCCGCCCCCGCGCGGCTGTCCGTCGTCCTGATGACTTCACCCGCCTCCTCGCTGCCCACGTCCTCCAGCCGCATCGCCGCCGGCGGCATCGCACTGGCCGCGATTGGCGCGATCGCGGCCTCGGGCAAGGCGGTCATTGTCAAACTCGCGTATCGGCATGGCGTGGATGCCACCACACTGCTGGCGTTGCGGATGCTGATGGCGTTTCCGCTGTTCGCGGTGCTGGCGGTATGGTCGGCGCGGCGCGCGCCGGCATTGTCATGGGGCGACCGCGGGCGCGTGGTGTGGCTGGGCTTCACCGGGTATTACTTGTCCAGCCTGCTCGACTTCCAGGGCCTGCAGTACATCAGCGTCACCCTGGAACGCCTGATCCTGTACTTGAACCCGACCCTGGTGCTGCTGATCAGCCTGGTCCTGCTGAAAAAGCGCCCGGGTCGCTGGCAGGTGGCGGCACTGGTGCTCAGCTATCTCGGCGTGCTGCTGGCCTTTGGCCATGACCTGCAGCTGGAAGGCGGGCGCATCGTGCTGGGCAGTGCGCTGGTGTTCGCCAGTGCGCTGAGCTATGCGCTGTATCTGTTCGGCAGTGGCCAGGTGGTGGCGCGGATCGGTGCGATCCGCCTGACCGCCTATGCCAGCTGCGTGGCCTGCGTGCTGTGCGTGCTGCACTTCGCTGTGCTGCACCCGATGTCCGCGCTGGGCCAGGCGCCCACGCCGGTGTACTGGCTGTCGCTGATCAATGCGACGGTCTGCACGGTGCTGCCGGTGATGGCGATCATGCTGGCGGTGAAGCGGATCGGCTCGTCGCTGGCCGCCCAGGTGGGTATGCTCGGTCCGGTCTCCACCATCGTGATGAGTCTATGGCTGCTCGACGAACCCATGGGGCCGTGGCAGATCCTCGGCACGGCCCTGGTCCTGCTCGGCGTGCTGCTGGTCAGCCGGGTCCGCGCGTGAACGCGGCCGCCGTGGGCGATGACCCGGCGGCGCAGGCGCGTGCACGGATTCTGGCAGTGATCCGCGCGATCCCGCGCGGGCAGGTGATGGGCTATGGCCAGGTCGCCGCCAAGGCGGGGCTGCCGGGCAGGGCGCGGCTGACCGCACGCGTGCTTGGCATGAATGACGACCCGGAACTGCCGTGGCACCGCGTGCTGCGCTCGGACGGGCGCATCGCGATGCCGGAAGGCTCGGCCGGGTGGAAAGAACAGAGCCAGCGGCTGCGCGCCGAGGGCGTGGCGATCGAGCGGGGGCGGGTCAAGGGCATGCCGGTGGCCGGTGCCAATGATCTGGATGCCGCCCTGTGGGGACCGGGCTGACGCTGCCTGCGCGTTGAATGCCCGCGCTGGCGCGCAGATCGCGGCCGGGTGCTGCGGCTATGATGGGCGCAGTTCCAAAGGATGCCCTCATGTTTCCGCGCCTGCCCACTGTCACCAAAGCGTTGCTGATCGCCAATGCCCTGCTGTTCCTGCTGCAGCAGCCGTTCCTGCTTGGCAATGCCACGTTCGAGCCCTTCATGCTGCAGCCTCTGGGGGGCGGCTTCGATCCGTTCTCGCCGGGCGGCAATTTCCAGCCCTGGCAGCTGCTGACCTATGGCTTCCTGCATGGCAGCTTCGGCCATCTGTTCTTCAACATGCTCGCGCTCTTCATGTTCGGTGCGCCGCTGGAACAGACCTGGGGCGAAAAACGCTTCCTGACCTATTACCTGGTGTGCGTCGCCGGTGCCGGCCTGTGCCAGCTGCTGGTCGGCATGATGCTGGCCGACCCGGCCACGGTGCTGGGCGCTTCGGGTGGCGTGTTCGGCCTGTTGTTGGCCTACGGCATGCTGTTCCCCAACCAGCGGGTGATGCTGCTGTTCCCGCCGATCCCGATGAAGGCACGTACCTTCGTGATCGTGTTCGGCGCGATGGAACTGATGCTGGGCGCCACCGGCTGGCAGCCTGGCGTGGCCCACTTCGCGCACTTGGGCGGCATGCTGTTCGGCTGGCTGTTGATCCGCTACTGGCGCGGCCAACCACCGTTCAACAACCGACGTCCGCCGGGCCCACCGAAGCGTCCCAACCACCTGCGCAGCATTAAATGAGGCCTTAAACTCGTGCAATGCACCTTGGCGGTCTCAAGGAGCAAGCGCAACACGTGATCTGAATTCGGCGATCTCTTTGTCCATCACTTCGGCGGGCGTTTTCCAGCCCAGCGTCTGTCGCGGACGTGTGTTCAGGAGCATCGCAACGTGATTGAGATACTCCTGGCTCGCGCTCGACAGATCAATGCCCTTGGGCAGGAGCTGCTGAAGCAGTCCGTTGGTGTCCTCGTTGCTGCCGCATTGCCACGGCGCGTGTGGATCAGCAAACCACACGTGGATATCCAAGCGGTCCATCAGCTCTGGGTAGCACGTCAGCTCCGTGCCTCGATCGTAAGTCAAAATGGTGCGCATGGATTCGGGCAGCTTCTTCAGTTGGCAACTGAAATCCTCCATTGCCGCTTCCGCTGTGCAGCCGTCCATCTTGCGGAGGATCACAAAGCGCGTCTTTCGTTCGATTCTTCGCTGACCTCGATCCCAGCCACGCTCCATTCCCGCCGCGCAAGGTCAAAAGTCGGCGCGCTGGATAGCGGGAGGATGTGCTCCTTCAGCCGTTCGAAGCTGTGAGATCCATCTTTTGCGTTCATATGTTCATTCGCTTCCCTGCGTAGCCCACCCCAGCATGCCCCGGCACACCCCTGCTATATCAAGGTCGCGGAAGATCAACAGAAACAACGACTGAGCCGATCACCCGCGATCAATGGCAGCCTCCGGAAATCAACGGCTTGCCTCTGCCTTGGGGTCAGTTTGGGGTCACCTATAAACGCCAACCCTACCTTTACAGCAACTTGCTAGCTTCCCTTCTCCCAGCACCTTGATCGTCCCCTGCCCCTGCGCCTATACAACTCATTCAACGAGGCGGCCAGCTGTTCCTCAGGCGTGCGGGTGTCGCGCACCAGAAGGTGGCGCAGCCCGGTGCCAGCTTCGTGGGGTCCGGGCGGTCACGTCGAGCTGGATTGTCGGAGGCATCGTCCACACATGCAGGATTTGTGATGCCATGCGCATAGCCACGTCCACACATGCAGGATTTGTGATGCCATGCGCATAGCCACGCTTGCGGGCGCGAGGCGCTATGCGACGATGCCCGTGCAGGCCAATAAACAGGACACGGCCGGCTAACATTTTCCAAGGAGAACAACAGATGCGAATTGGAATTCCGCTGTTTTTGCTGTTTGGCCTGCTGGGGAGCGCACCCGACGTACACGCTGTTCCGCTTACAGCAGTCACCACCCTCTACTTCGACGCTAATAACAATCTGATCGGCCAGAGCATGCGTTACTGCAATTCCAACACCCAGCATCAGGGAGTTGCCTCGCGGACCAATGCCCGATGGATCCAAGTGTCCTACGCCTGTGAGGGCAGCTCGACGCACGTAGGCTACGGAGGTTGGGTTCCCACCGACCTGAAGCGGGACTTCTGTTTGTTGTATGAAGCGTGTACGTCGCTGATGCCGTGGCCGGAGTCCACGCTTCCCGGGCCGTTGAGCCGGGGCTTGTACTCAGACTGAAATCACAAGCATCATCGTCTCCGGCGACGCAGCAGCGGTCGCCGGAGATCGCATGGGGCCGCCGTGCCTGGCCCATAAAAAACCCCGGCAACGGCGCAGCCGTTACCGGGGTTCTGAACGCTGGAGCGGGCGAGGGGAATCGATCCCATGTCAGTAGCTTGGGAAGCTACGACATTTACCCGCAAATTCAAGACGTCAGACAATAATATCGCTCCGCAATCCGATAGGAATAGAGCATTAGAACCCCCTAAATTTTGGAGGACTTTCCGCGATTGCGGAGCGAGGTTGAGCTCAGACTTGAACTGCCGTTATGGAGGACAGAGCTGGAGGTTCTGATTGACGGGGGAGCTTACGAATTCAGGACGGGTCATGGACACAAAAAAGGCGCCCCGGGGGCGCCTTCTTCGTCAGCCGCTGCGGCTCAGCGCAGGTCGGGCAGGGGACTCAGCGCCAGACCTTGATCTGGTCGTTGTCCACGCGCTGCATCGGCTGGCCGGGCTTGCAGGTGAACGTGGCACCGAACGCCGGCAGGTTGGACAGCGGGCCATTGGTGCGCCAGCGGCCCGGGGCCAGGATGTCCGAGGTCACGCGCTGGGCGGCCACGTTCGGCGACAGCTGCTGCGGCCACAGGCTCGCCCACGCACGGAAGAAGCCCTGCTGGGCGGCCGGCTTGGCCGCCGGTTCGACAGCCTTGTAAGCCTCCCACGCCAGTTCCAGACCGGCCAGGTCGGCCAGATTCTCTTCGCGGGTGAGTTCACCATTGACCTTGGCACCCTTCACGCCCGGGTAGTCGTAGCCGCTGTACTGGGCGGCCACGCGGTTGCCGAACAGGGTCCAGGCGGTCTTGTCGGCCGGGGTCCACCAGCTGCGCAGTTCGCCCTTGGCATCCACCAGCGCGCCCTTGGCGTCGATCGCACGGGTCAGTTCGTGCGCGACGAGCGCGCCGTAGCTGCCGAACAGGTCGGCGGTATCGCCCTTGGCATTGAACACCGGGCCCTGCAGCACGGCGGCGGTGACGATCAGGCGGTTCTGCGCGATGTCATAGGCCAGTGCCGGCTGCTGCGGCAGCACGTCCCAGCGGCGGTCGGCGTTGCCCTTGCCGATGCGCTTCATTTCCTCGCGGTGGCGCCAGGTGGAGGCGATCAGCATGTTGCCGCCGAAGCTGCCGCGGCCCATCGGCTGCACCGTGTAGTCCAGATCGCGCAGCGGGGTGCCGATCTCGATCTTCAGCGCAGCCAGCTTGGCCTGTGCTTCGGTCTTGGCCTCATCGCTCATCCAGGTGCTGCGCTTGACCGCATCGATCTGCACTTCGCGGATCTTGTCCACGACCAGCGCTGCCTTGCGACGGTCGTCGGCCGACAGGTGCTTGGCCGCATATTCGCGGCCGACCATCGGGCCGGCAGCCACGTTGATCGCATCCAGAACCTGCTCCCAGCGCGCCGGCGGCAGGGTCTGGCCACGCATCACACGGCCACGGAATTCGAATTCGGCATCGCGGTAGGCCTTGGACAGGTACGGGGCCATCGCATCCCCCACGCGCCAGCGCAGGTAGACCTTCCACTGTTCCGGCTTGAGCCGGGTGACCATGCCGTCGAGTTGCTTGAACAGCGCCGGATCGGACAGCGAGACCAGGTCGTCATTGACGCCCTGTGCCTTCAGGAAGGCCTCCAGCTGCAGGTTGCGGTAACGGCTGTTGAGCTCCTTGGTGGAGATCGGCGCGTAGTTGTTGAACGGATTGTTGATGCCGGCCAGCGACTGCGCATTGCGCGCCAGCTCGGTCTCCAGCGCGATCACCGACTGCGATTCGGCATCGAGCTTGTCAGCCGGGGTACCGGTCAGCGCCAGCACCTGCTTGACGTAAGTGCGGTAGCGCGCCATCAGCGCGACGGTGTCGGCATCGGTACGGGTATAGAACGCCGGGTCCGGCAGGCCCATGCCGCCCTGCATGAAGTAGCCGATGTGGCGGTCCAGCGCCTTGAGGTCGACGTCCGGGGCGAAGTTGAAGGCCACCGGAATGCCGACCTGGTGCAGCGCGGCGATCGAGGCCGGCACGTCCTTGGCCTTCTTGATCGCGTTGATGCGGGTCAGCAACGGGGCGATCGGGTTGGAACCGTCGGCTTCCACCGCGGCCTCGTCCAGGCCGCTGGCCCAGAAGTCGCCGAGCAGCTTCTGCACGTTGCCCTGCGGTGCGGTCATCGCCCCATCCAGCAGTTCACGCTGCTGCTGGCGCGCGCGGTCGGCCAGCTGGCCCAGTGCGGTGGTGGCACCGGTCTGCGGCACCGGATTGGCTTTCAGCCAGGTCGCGTTGGTGGCCTCGTAGAAGTCGCTGCACTGGGCGCTGACGGCCGGCGCGCGGGCGGCGGCCTTCTTCTTCGGCGCGGCGTGCGCATCGGGAGCAGTGACCAGGGTGACCAGGCTGATGCCCAGGGCGATGGCAAGCGGACGGAAGTTGGGCATGTAAAGCAAATCCATCGAGGATTGAAGATCGCGCGAGTGTATCAAGCCGCGACGCATGGCGGCATGCAGGAAGGGGGGGCGGAGGGCGCTGCGGGCCACGGGGCGGCGCCGGTACAAAAAAGCCCCGCCGGAGCGGGGCAGGAGAGAGCACGGGCAGGCCAACCAGGGCCCGGCCAGATGGCCGGGCCCTGCAGGGTGGATCAGAAGTCGTATCGAGCGCTCAGGCGAACCTGGCGCGGCGAGCTGTAGTTCAGCGGCTGGTTGTAACGTGCATCCGGGGTCACCCGGTCGGTCGCGTAATTGCTGTAGTAGGACCCGGCAATCTGGCGATTGAGCACGTTCAGCACGTCCGCCTGCAGGTTCAACTTGTTGTCCGCCCAGTTCGGCGTATAGGCCAGTGACAGGTTGAGGTTGAAGCCCCACGGCGTGGTGCCGTTGTCGCCGCGTGGCGAGAACCGGTAGTCAGCCGAAGGCGGGATGTAACCGGCGCTCCCCGGGGCGGTGCCGCTGCCGGCCAGGCCGCAGAAGTGGTAGTACGCGCCGTTGTACAGGCCCTGGTCCGCAGTCGGGTAATAGCTGGTGCAAGAGCGCGGGCGGCCGGAGTCGATCAGCAGGGAACCACCGACGCGCCACTCGGGCGTGATGCTGTAAGAACCGTAGGCCTTGATCTGGTGCGCACGGTGGTTCGGCAGCGGACCGTTGGCGCCGACCATCAGCTGCGGCAGATCCCAGTCCTGGGTCACCGAAACGTCGGTCTGACCGCCCGTGCCGGTATCAAGATCCGATGCCAGCTGGCCTTCGGTATTGCCGTAGTTGCGTGCGAAGGTGTAGTTCACCTTGCCGTAGAACCTGTCACCTATCGAGCCTTCCAGGAACAGGTCAAGCGCGTAGTACCGGCGCTTGAGCTTGGGCAGATCGAGTTCAGCGGCGGAGTAGGTGTGCTTGGCCAGCGTACCGTCGGCCTGCTCCTCCCAGAACGTGTTGCTTTCACCCGGATTGAAGATGAAGCAGCCGCCCCCCAGTGCCGGCGTGCAGGTGTCATCGATCGCACTCTTGAGGTCGCGGTAGGTCACCTTGGCCCCCCAGATGGCGTTCTCGCCCCAGGCCTGTTCCATACCGACGATGAACTCATCCTGGTAATGCGATTTCAGGTCGACCGCGGCAACCGTGCGCGGATCGGGTGCATCGCCGCACTCCAGGTTGGAGGAGATGGCATTCGGGTTGCCCGGGCAGGTGTATCCCAGGCTCGGGTCGACCGAAACGTTGACCAGCCCGGTCGGCGTGCCGTCCGCAGCAACGCCGGTATACGTGAAGTACTCCATCGTATACAGCGAGCCGGACGCGGCGCGGACGGCCACGTTGTTGGGCAGGGCCAGGTGATAACGTCCCGCGTTGGCGAACAGCTTCAACGAGGCATCGCCATGGACATCCCATACGCCACCCAGGCGCGGTGCCCACTGGTTGTCCTGCTTGACGTACACCTCATCGGCGCTGGTGAAGTTCTTGAAGGTCTCGTTGCGCAGGCCCAGCGTCAGCAGGACGTTGTCGCTGACCTGCCAACGGTCCTCGAGGAACTGCGCGGACTGTTCGGTTTTCACCTTGGCGATCTGGGTGTAGTACTGCTGGCGAACGTAGTAGCCCTGGCTGCCCAGGCCACCGGCCGAGGCCGGCGAACCGACGCCGTGTGAGGCATCGATGGCGGCATTGGCGTTGTTGGAACGGCTGTAGACCCAGATGAAGCCGCCGCCGTACTCGCTGCCGGTGAACGACTCCGCTTCCATGACGTCCAGGCCGGCGCGCAGGTCATGGTTGCCCAGGCGATAGCCGACATCCAGGCGCCAGCCCTTGGTTTCATCGTAGGCGCCGGGGACGTTGACCGTGGCAGCCGTCCAGCAGCCGGCATAGTTGGCGGCGGGAATGCCGGGTGCACGTGCGGTGGCCGCGGCGGACGTGCGCGGGCAGGCCGGATCGTAGCCCCACGGATTCTGGCTGTGATCGATCTTCTGGGTGCCGTACAGCGCCGACACCGTGAGGTCATCGGTCAGATAGCCGGTGTACTTGCCGATGTACAGTTTGGCCTTGTCCTCGTTGTTCGTGCCCGCGTTCTGCTCGTTGCCGTGGGTGAAATCGGCGTAGTTGAAGGTATAGCCGGCGCTGTCGTACTTGGTGACGTCGGAGATGCCGGTGAACTCAAGCAGGTGGTTGTCAGTGATGTTCCAATCGATCTTCGCTGCCCAACGCGGATACTCGTAGGAGTATTCCTGCCATGCGTTGGTGGTCGTTGCCGCGGCTTGGCTCGTCGATGACACGCCGGCACCCTCACGCTTGGTCACCTCGACGTTGGCGTAGATGAACAGCTTGTCCTTGACGATGGGGCCGCCGACATACGCGCCGGTGGTCTGCGTCCAGCTCTGGTTCTTGTTCCGCAGCTGGTACAGCTGGCCATCCGTGCGCTTGGTCGGATCAGGATTGTCCGCACCGTAGAAGCCGGTATCGGCAAAGTAGCTGTTGCGCGGGTTTGCACGCAGTGCCTCCGGGCTCCAGTAGGCGTAGCCGCCGCCACTCCATTCATTCGTGCCGCGCTTGGTGACGATGTTGACCACGCCACCGGTGGCGCGACCAAACTCGGCACCGTAGCCGCCGGTCAGGATCTGCTGCTGCGAGATCGCATCGAAAGGCAGGGTGGTGGAGCCGATCGACGACAACGGGTTGGTCACCGCGTAGCCATTGATGTAGAACGCGTTTTCGGACGATGCGGCACCGCCGAAACTGGGGACCGTGACGCCACCGGAGGTGTAGCTCGCGTTGGAAATCACGCTCGGCGCCAGCAGTGCCACGCTGGCGATATCACGGCCGACCGCGATCTGCTTCAACTGTTCGGAGGTGAACACCGTGCGGGTGTCGGTCTGGCTGACGTCGATCTTGGGCACGGCCGTCGCCCTGACCTCGATGCGGTCCAGCTCCTGGACCCCGGTGCTGGAGAAGGAAACCTCGGTGCCGCTGGCGATCACGACCTGCACCCGTTCGCGGACGGCGATCACCTGGCCCTCTTTCTCCACGGTCACCTTGTAATTGCCGTTCGGCAGATCGCTGGCACGGTAGCGACCATTGCGGTCGACGGTCACGGTACGGCTGGTACCGGTATCCAGGTTCTGCACGCTGATGGTGCTGCCAGGTTCGCCGGTACCGTAGATGTTGCCGGTAACGGACTGCGCGTGCGCTGCCCCGGCCAGGCACAGGCCCAGCGCGATGGTCAGTGTGGCCCGACGAAGCGGCATGGCTTGCTTGATCATCAACTTCCCCCATTTGATTGAAAGAATTAACGGGTGCTTAATGAAGCCCCGATAACTGAATATCAAATAAACGGTCGCGTTGCAATAATTCCGTCATTTCGTTTTTACATCAGAGACACACAGATCCAGTTGTTGCTTTCCTGAAAAGTGAGGGCACTGAACGACGAAGGCCCGGGTTTCCCCGGGCCTTCGAATGGTCAGACGCTCAATGAAGGGCAGTCGTTACCAGATCACCACCTGCTGGTCTCCTGCGCGCACCATCGGCGAACCGGCCTTGCACTGGAACGCCGCGGCGAAGGTCGGCAGGTTCGACGGGGCACCCATCGCGCGGAACTGCGCCGGGGCATGCGGGTCGGTCGCCAGACGGACCTTCATGTTCTCCGGGGTGTACTTGGTGCGCCACACGGTGGCCCAGTTGAAGAAGAAGCGCTGGTCACGGGTGAAGCCGTCGACCTTCGGGTCTTCCTTGCCGGCCGAGGCCTTCTGCAGGGCATCGTAGGCGGTGGCCAGGCCACCCAGGTCGGCGATGTTCTCGCCCAGGGTCAGCTTGCCGTTGACCGGCTGGCCATCCACCTTGTAGCCATCGAACTGCTTGATCAGCTTGCCGGTCAGGCCGCTGAAGTTCTTGGTGTCGGCCTCGGTCCACCAGTTCTCGAAGTTGCCGGTCGGCCCGAAGCGGCTGCCCTGGTCGTCGTAACCGTGGGTCATTTCGTGGCCGATCACCGCACCGATGCCGCCGTAGTTCAGCGCGTCATCGGCCTTCGGGTCGAAGAACGGCGGCTGCAGGATGGCGGCCGGGAACACGATCTCGTTCTGCAGCGGGTTGTAGTAGGCATTGACGGTCTGCGGGGTCATGCCCCATTCGGTCTTGTCCACCGGCTGGCCGATCTTGGACAGCGCGAACTTGTAATTGAACGCGTTCGCCGCGCGCACGTTGCCTAGGTAGCTGTCGCGGCCGGTGGTCAGGCCGCTCCAGTCACGCCACTTGTCCGGGTAGCCGATCTTCGGGGTGAAGGTTTCCCACTTGGCGATCGCCTTGGCCTTGGTCTCGTCGCTCATCCAGGTCAGGCCCTGGATGCGCTCCTTGAGCGAGGCGGCCAGGTTCTTGACCAGTTCTTCCATCTTGGCCTTGGCTTCCGGCGAGAAAGCGACCTTGACGTACAGCTGGCCGAACGCATCACCGGCATCGTTTTCGATGGTGCCCAGCACGCGCTTCCAACGCGGCTTCTGCTCCTTCTGACCGTTCAGGGTCTTGCCGTAGAAGTTGTAGTTCTCATTGACGAACGCATCAGCCAGGTACGGCGAGGCGCCGTCCACGGTGTGGAAGCGCAGGTAGGCACGCCACACCGACGGATCGGTGTCGCCCAGTGCCTTGCTCACTTCCTGGTGGAAGCTCGGCATGGCCAGCGAGAACTTCTCCGGGGCGGCGATGCCCTGGGCCTTGAAGAACTCGGTCCAGCTGAAGTTCGGGGTCAGCTTGTCCGCATCGGCCACGGTGACCGGGTTGTAGAACAGCGAGACATCGCGCGAGAGCTCGACGCTGGACTTGGAGGCCTTGGCCAGGCGCGTTTCGAACTTGACCACGTCGGCGGCCTGCTTCTCGGCATCGGCCGTGGCCACGCCTGCCAGTTCCAGCACCTTGGCCACGTGGGCCTGGTAGGCCTTGAGTTTGTCGGCGTTCTTGGCGTCGGTGTAATAGGTGGTGTCCGGCAGGCCCAGGCCGCCCTGGCTGGCATAGGCCAGGTTCATGCTGGAATTCTTGAAGTCCGCTTCCGGACCGAAGCCGAACAGCACGTTTTCGCCCTTGGCCGCGCTGGTGCGCAGGTAGTTGGCGATCGCGTCCTTGTCCTGCAGGCCGTCGATGGCGGTCAGGTCGGCCTTGATCGGCTCGATGCCCTGGGCATTGATCTTGGCCTCGTCCATGCCGGTGGCCCAGAAGTCGCCGACGATCTTTTCGATGCCGGCCGGATTCTTGACCGCCGCGACCTGCTCGGCGAGCTGGTGCTGCACGGCGACCGAGCGCTCGTCCAGGATGGTGAAGGCGCCCCAGCTGGTACGGTCGGCCGGGATCTCGTTGGCGGCCAGCCACTTGCTGTTGACGTAGTCACCGAACGCACCGCAGGCGTCCATGCTGGTGTCCAGATCGGACGGGTGGAAGGCGTTGTAGGCCGGCAGCTTGCTCTCGTCGAGCTTGTACTCGGTGGCGGCCGTGGCGGCCGGCGCGGCGGTGGAGGCTGCGCTGTCCGTCGCCGGGGTTTCGTTCTTGCCGCAGCCGACCAGCGCGGCCGAAACGGCCAGGGTCAGCAGTACCAGTTTGGGTGTACGAGCGATCACGTGATTGGCCTCCAGGCCGGAAAGTCATGCAGGAATGGCCCCGAAGAGCCTGTGGGCCAGACGATACGCCGCCGGCCCGGCCTGCAAGGGTGTCGAAGGTCATGGCCGATGGCAAGAGGCCCGATCCGGTCAACTCCGGACGTGGCCCTGGCCCGGGGCGGCCAAGGAAAAGCCCCGCCTTGCGGCGGGGCTTGGGGGTGTCATCCCGGGTGCGGCTTAGTTGGTCTTGGTGCCGAAATCGTACTTGGCCTGCACGTACACCGCGCGGCCGTACGGGTTGTAGATGCTGCTGTTGTACGGCGAGGCGATGTTGCCGGCGTAGCTGTGGGCCTGGCCGTCGGGCATCTTGTTGAACACGTTGTTGACCATCACCGAGAGGGTGAGGTTGTCCAACGCCCGGTAGTTCACGCTCAGGTTGTAGGTGGTGTACGAGCCCCACTTGCCGGCCTTGTAACCGGACGGGTGGACGTAGTCGAAGCTCTCGCCCAGGTAGGACATGTAGTTCGGCGTCTTGCCGATGTAGTTGAAGTACAGCGTGGTGGTCCAGCGGTCCTTGGCCCAGCCCACCGAACCATCGGTACGGACCTTGGCGTAGGCATCGTAGTACCACATCGCATACGGGTCGCGCAGCAGATCCAGGTAGTCATCGCCCGGTTGCGGCTGCAGCTCGCGCTTGAGGATGTTGGTGTAGTTGCTGGCGAACTGCAGCGAGCCGAAGCGGCCGATGTCCTGCACGTACTTGAAGCTGGCCGTCAGTGCCTGCAGGTTCTGGCGCGCGACGTTGAGCTTGGGCGTGAAGATCTGCTCGATGTTGCCGGCGGCATCGCGGGTGATCCAGTCCGCAACGTTCTCGCAGCTGGCCGAGGTCGGGTTGCCCTGGCCATTGCGGCAGTAGTATTCCGCGCGCAGCAGCTGGTCCGAGCTCAGGGTGTCGACTTCGTTGTCGATCTTCCAGTTGTAGTAGTCCACCGAGATCGACAGATTGTTCATCGGTGCCCAGACCACGCCGGCATTCCAGACATCGGCGGTGATCGGTTCCAGCTCGGTGTTGCCGGCCTGCACGCCGAACACCGATTCGTTGCCGTAGGGGCAGGCGAGGGTATCGGCCGGAGCATAGCCGAGCTGGCCGCAACGGTAATAATCGACTGCGCCGTTGGCGTAGTAGCCGCTCTCGCCCTGGAAGGCATCGGGCAGGGTCGGTGCACGGAACGCAGTGCCGTACTTGCCGCGGAACAGCAGGCTTTCGATCGGACGGAACTCCACGCCGACGCTGTAGGTGGCCTTGTCGATGGTGTTGTCGGCGATCTTGTAGGCGTCATAGCGACCCGAACCGGTGACGGTCAACGAGTCGATCAGCGGCAGGCGCAGCTCGGAGGTGACGGCGTAGTTGCTGCGATGGCCATTGCCGGCTACCGAGGTGGTGCCCCACACGCTGCCATCCATCAAGCGCTCGTCCGGGCGGTAATCCCAGCCTTCGCTGCCGGCTTCGGCGACCACGGCGAAACCTGCATCGCCACCGGGCAGGGTGAACAACGAGCCGTTGGTGATCTGGAAGCGGCCCAGGTTCTGCCAGGTCTTGCTCTGGTTGTAGGTGTAGCCGGTGAAGCTCTGGAAATCACCGGCCGGCAGCTGCGAATAGAACGCGCCCCAGTTCGGGCTGTAGATGTTGTAGCCGTCATCGGTGGTGCCCAGCACCGGGCCGAGCACGCGGTCTTCGAAGTAGCTGTCGATGTCATCGGCCCAGCGCACGAAGCCGCGCTCGGTGAGCTTGTACTCGCCGCGGCTGAAGCTGGCGCTGTAGTCCCAGTTGCCGAACGTGCCACGCCCGCCCAGGGTGACCTGGTAGGCCTTGTTGCGGTCGGTGTTGAGGATGTCCTTGTAGCCGTTCGGCCCGATGTCTTCAGGCGCGAACGCGCGCTGCAGGTTCATGTACTGATCGGTGTCCTGGTCATAGAACGCGCCGAAACTCAGGTCGCTGCCCCAGAACGTATAGCCCGAACCCGGGGTGTACTTGACCTCTTCCAGGCTGTACAGCGCATCGGCGAACAGGGTGAAGTTGTCGTTCACATCGAACGTCATCGAGCTGTAGAACTGGCTGCTCTCCTTGTCGTTCTTCAGGGTGCGGTAGCCGGCGCCGTAGGCCGAACCGCAGGACTCGCCGGCCGCGCGGGTGCCCAGCACGGTGGTGCCGCCGAACTGGCCGGCGACGCTGGCGCAGCGGGTCGGATCCATCATCACGAACGCGTTGTTGTCCGCCGGCAGGTAGACCAGGAAATCATTGGCCGGCACCTGCGCGCTGTAACCGACGCGGTTGTTGGTGCGGGTCAGGTCGCGCTGGTAGCCCCAGATCGGGTTGCTCTTTTCGTACTGCACATTGACCAGTGCGTTGAAGCGGTCATCGGCGCTGTTGAAGCCCCTGGCGCCGCTGACGCGGATGTTGTTGCCGCCGCCTTCGGTGGTGGCGCCCCCGCGGACGTTGAGCACGCCGCCGTCCATGCGTTCTTTCAGGATGATGTTGACCACGCCGGCGATCGCATCCGAGCCGTACAGCGAGGACTGGCCGCCGGGCAGGATCTCGATGCGCTCGACGATGTCGATCGGAATGCCGCTGAGGTTGTTGAACGCGTCGCTGCCGTTGTACAGCGCCGGGTACTGCAGCATCGGTCGGCCGTTGATCAGGTATTTGGTGTAGCCCGGGTCCAGGCCGAACATGCCGGCCGCTTCGGCGCCCTGGGTGAACGAGGCGGCGGTCTGGCCGCCCTGCAGGCCACCGGTGGTCAGCGAAGACTGCTGCAGGACTTCGGAGATGCTGGTGAAGCCGCGGGTCTGGATGTCTTCGGCGGTGACAGTCAGGACCGGCGTGTGGTTCTCGATCTCGGTCTGCGGGATCAAGGACCCGGTGACAGTGACACGATCGAGATTGGTGGCGGCGTTGTCCTGTGCGAAGACGGTGGCGCTGGTGAGCAGCAGGCCGGTGAGGACGGCGGCGGCAAGCGGATGACGCGAGATCGAATTACCTTGGCGAGACATGTGCAACCCCATGTAGTGGTGATGTCGTGGCTTTCCCTTCCGTGGGACTTCTTGACTGCGTTCAACAGCGAGCCGGTATCAGGCCTGGCCGGCCATCCTTGGTAGTTTCATTCTGCGTTCAGTTGAAACCGGCGTGCGGCGAACGTAACACACGCTTAACGTGAAATACGCTGAATGGTCATCGTCGATAAGGGCTGTGCATTGACGCAAACTGAAAGGCGTTGAAAAACAATTGCCTGGGCCTAAATGAAATTTTATTTATGTTTCGTCAATGAGTGAATGCTGAATATGGCGCGGAATTAACAACTGAGATCGGTGTGCGTATGGCTGTCCCATAGACGCATCGCACCATCAGAACGTCGGACATGCACATGCCTCTCTCGCGGCGACGCGTGTCGTTGCATTCAGGGCGGCGGACGGGCATCACGCCGGTTGCAAGGGCACAAACGCGGAACGCCCCTTTCGGGGCGTTCCGGTTGGCGAACCGGCAGGGCAGGGCCCTGCACGGTCGCCGGTGCTGCCTGCGGCGATTACTTGCCGAAGTCGTACTTGGCCTGGACGTACACGGCACGGCCGTACGCGTTGTACAGGCCGGTGTTGTACGGCGCACCCGAGGTGCCCAGGTAGCTGTAGGCCTGGCCGTCGGGCATCTTGTTGAACACGTTGTTGACCATCAGCGAAAGCGTCAGGTCGTCCTGTGCGCGATAGTTCACGCTCAGGTTGTACGTGGTGTACGAGCCCCACTTGCCTGCGGCCTTGCCCGATGCCGGGTGGACGTAGTCATAGCCATTGATGCCGGCCAGGTAGTTCGGGGTCTTGCCGATGTAGTTCGCGTACAGCGTGGTGGTGAACTTGTCGACCGACCAGCCCACGGACGCATCGCTGCGGACCTTGGCGAAGTTGTCGTAGTTCCACATCGCGATCGGGTTGCCCAGCAGATCCTGGAACTCCTCGCCCGGCTGCGACTGCACTTCACGCTTGAGCATGTTGGTGTAGTTGGCCGAGAACTGCAGCGAGCCGAAGCGGCCGATGTCCTGCAGATACTTGAAGCCGACCGTCACGGCCTGCAGGTTCTGGCGAGCCACGTTCATCTTCGGGGTGTACAGGCTGCTCAGGTTGCCGGCGGCGTCGCGCACGACCCAGTCGGCCACGTTCTGGCAGCTGGCCGAAGAGCCGTTGGGCAGGCCGTTGCGGCAGTAGTACTCGGCCAGCAGCAGCTGGTCGGTGCTGGCCGTATCGACTTCGTTCTCGATCTTCCAGTTGTAGTAGTCGGCCGAGATGGAGAGGTTCGGCATCGGTGCCCAGACCACGCCTGCATTCCAGACGTCGGCCGTGATCGGCTCCAGGTCCGGGTTGCCCGCGCGCTCGGAGTACACCGAGACGTTGTCGTGGTAACGGCAGTCGGCGGTGTTGCCCGGTGCATAGCCCAGGGTGCCGCAACGGTAGTAGTCGGTCGAGTTGGCCGCGTAGTACCCGCTCTTACCCTGGAAGGCATCGGACAGGGTCGGTGCGCGGAACGCCGTGCCGTACTTGCCGCGGAACAGCAGGCTGTCGATCGGGCGGTATTCCAGACCCAGGCTGTAGGTGGCCTTGTCGACGGTGTTGTCGGCGATCTTGAACGCGTCATAGCGACCCGAAGCGGTCACCGTGACCTGCTCCAGCACCGGCATGCGCAGTTCGGAGGTCACCGCATAATTGCTGCGGTGGCCATTGCCGGCCACGGCCGAAGAGCCCCACACCTGGCCGTCCAGCAGGCGCTGGTCGGGCGAGTAATCCCAGCCTTCGCTGCCACCTTCGACCACGACCGCGAAGCCGGCGTCACCGCCCGGCAGCGAGAACAGCGAGCCATTGGTGATCTGCACGCGGCCCAGGTTCTGCCAGGTACGGCTGCGGTTGGTCGCGTAGCCGGTGAAGCTGGCGAAATCTTCCGGCGAGATCGGCGAGTAGAACGCGTCGTAGTTCGGGTTGTAGATGCCCCAGCCGTCGGCCGTGGTGCCCAGCTGCGGGCCCAGCACGTGTTCGGCGAAGTAGTTGTTGATCGGGTCCTTCCAACGCATGAACTTGTTCTCGGTGAGCTTGTACTCACCGCGGGTGAAGCTGGCGCTGTAGTCCCAGTTGCCGGCCATGCCCTTCGCGCCCAGGGTCACCTGGTAGGAGCGGCTCTCGTCACTGTTGAGAACGTCGTTGTAGCCCTGGCCACCGATGTCTTCCGGGGCGAACGCGCGCTGCAGGTTCACCACCTTGCCCGAGGACTGGTCGTAGAAGCCGCCCATCCCGCTCTTGGTGCCCCACCACAGGTAGCTCGAGCCGGAGGTGTACTCGGTCTTTTCCTTGCTGTAGAGCACGTCGGCGAACAGCTGCAGGTTGTCGTTGACGTCGAAGGTCATCGCCGAATAGAACTGGCCGCTGTCCTTGCCGTTCTTCAGCGTCTTGTAGCCGGCGCCGAAGTAGGTGCCGCACGACTGGCCGGTCGGGCGATTGCCCAGCACCGTGGTGCCACCGAACTGGCTGGCCACGTTGGCGCAGTTGTTCGGGTCCATCATGTACAGGCGGTTGGTATCGGCGTCGATGACGGCGAAATCATTGCTCGGCAGCTGCGCGGTGTAGCCGTTGGCATTGGTGGTGCGGGTCAGGTCGCGCTGGTAGCCCCAGATCGGGTTGCTCGACTCGATCTGCACGTTGACCAGTGCGTTGAAGCGGTCATCGAACGCGCTGAAACCATGCGCGCCGCTGAAGCGCACGCTGTTGCCGCCGCCTTCGGTGTAGGTGCCGCCACGGACGGAGATGCTGCCGCCGTCCATGCGTTCCTTGAGGATGATGTTGACCACGCCGGCGATGGCGTCCGAACCGTACAGCGACGACTGGCCGCCCGGCAGGACTTCAATGCGCTCGACGATGTCGATCGGAATGCCGCTGATGTTGTTGAACGTATCGCCGCCGTTGTACAGCGCCGGGTACGACATCATCGGACGGCCGTTGATCAGGTACTTGGTGTAGCCCGGATTCAGGCCGAACATGCCCGAGGCTTCCGCGCCCTGGGTGAAGGACGCCGAGGTCTGGCCGCCCTGGAGGCCGCCGGTGGTCAGCGAGGACTGCTGCAGGACTTCGGCCACGCTGGTGAAGCCGCGGGTCTGGATGTCCTGCGCGGTGATGGACATCACCGGGGTCTGGGTTTCGATATCGGTCTGCGGAATCAGCGAGCCGGTGACGGTGACTTTGTCCAGCGTCGTGGCTTTATCCTGTGCCATGGCCGGAGCGGCTGCAGTGGCGATCAGGGCGGAGAACAATGCAGCGGCGAGCGTGTTGCGACGTGCGGTGGTGCTGTAATTCATTGATAGTCCATAGAACAAAACAGAAAAGCACTGACGCCAATGATTCCCTCCCGAAACGCGCGGAAAACGCTCAACGTAGTGCGTTTCGACCGTAACATGAACTTAACGAAAATTGCATGGTTTCGTAGCAACTGGGATTCTCAGTCAGGTGCAGTCAAGGTTGTATAGTGTTGCGTCCCCTTGTTGTGTTTCCGGAGTGCCCGCAGTGAGTGCCAGCCAGACGCGTCGTCCCCACGCCAGTCAAGTGCAGAAGGGGTTGTCACCGCATCCGCGCGTGCGCAACGTGATCGCGGTGGGGTCAGGCAAAGGCGGGGTCGGCAAGTCCACCACCGCGGTCAACCTGGCTGTCGCACTTGCCGCGCTCGGCGCGCGCGTGGGCCTGCTGGATGCCGATATCTACGGCCCCAGCGTACCGGCAATGCTCGGCCTGAGCGGTCGCCCGGAGAGCCCGGACAACAAGTCGATCGAACCGATGCGCGCGTTCGGGGTGGAGACCATGTCGATCGGTTACCTGATCGAGGACGAGACGCCGATGATCTGGCGCGGCCCGATGGCGACCTCGGCGATGACGCAGTTCTTCAACGATACGTTGTGGGACGACCTGGACTACCTGCTGATCGATCTGCCGCCGGGCACGGGCGACATCCAGCTGACGTTGACCCAGAAGATCCCGCTGGCCGGGGCGGTGATCGTCACCACCCCGCAGGACATCGCCACGCTGGATGCGAAGAAGGCGCTGAAGATGTTCGAGAAGGTGGAAGTGCCGGTGCTGGGTATCGTCGAGAACATGGCCGTGCACACCTGCAGCAACTGCGGCCAGGTCGAGCATCTGTTCGGCGAGGGCGGCGGCGAGCGCATGGCCGCCCAGTACGGGGTGCCGCTGCTGGGGTCGCTGCCGCTGGAGATCGGCATCCGCGAGCAGGGCGATGCCGGTACGCCGATCACCGCCGCCGCGCCGGCGTCTTCTGCGGCCCAGGCCTATCTGCGCGCGGCCGAGCGGCTGATCGAGGAAGTGGCCAAGCGGCCGCGGGCCAGCATTCCGATCCTGTCGTCGCTGATCTGAGCGCGAAAACCTCCCCCGTATCCTCCAGGCCCGGCCCCCGCCGGGCCTGTTCGTTTCCAGGCCGCAATGGCCAGGCAGTTGCCGCGACGGCGTCGACGCTGGTCGCGGCCGGGGCCGCTGTTTAGAATCGACACCCGGGCGCCCATTGGCGGTGCCGTTGTTCCTTCCGCACCCAGGACCCCCCATGAGCATCAAGAGTGACCGCTGGATCCGTCAGATGGCCGAGCAGCACGGCATGATCGAGCCGTTCGAAGCTGGCCAGGTCAAGCAGGCCAACGGCCAGCGCATCGTCAGCTACGGCACCTCCAGCTACGGCTACGACGTCCGTTGCTCGCGCGAGTTCAAGGTGTTCACCAACATCAACTCCACCATCGTGGACCCGAAGCACTTCGACCCGGGCAGCTTCGTGGACATCGTGGGTGATGAGTGCATCATCCCGCCCAACAGCTTCGCGCTGGCGCGCACCGTGGAGTACTTCCGCATCCCGCGCGACACGCTCGTGGTCTGCCTGGGCAAGAGCACCTACGCGCGCTGCGGCATCATCGTCAACGTGACCCCGCTGGAGCCGGAATGGGAAGGCCACGTCACGCTGGAGTTCAGCAACACGACGCCGCTGCCGGCGCGCATCTACGCCAATGAAGGCGTGGCGCAGATGCTGTTCTTCCAGGCCGACAAGGACGATATCTGCGAGACGTCCTACAAGGACCGCGGTGGCAAGTACCAGGGCCAGACCGGCGTGACCCTGCCGCGGACCTGATGATCACGCGGGTGGCGCGGCGCACCTGATCGATCCCCGGGCGTGCTGCCGCGTCCGCGCCTGGTAGAGCCGACCGTTGGTCGGCTGCTTCTGTGGTTACCGTTACCCATCAAGGGGCGACCACAGAAAAAGCGCGGAGTACTCCGCGCTTTTTTTGTGGCTTGGTCCGACGTGCGGCGTGGTGACCAAAAGCAGCGCACCCAAAAGCAGCGGACCGAACAGCAGCGGACCAACGGTCCGCTCTACTTGCCGCGGCCGAACAGCAGGCCGATGCCCACCGCTACCAGCACGACCGGCCACCAGGTGAGGATCAGCTTCCCCATGTTCATGTTGGTCCAGCCGAGATTGCTGGCCAGCAGGAACAGGCCGACGAGGATCAGGACAATGGCGGCGACAAGGTTGGAGCGCATCAGGGGCAGGGTCCGCTAGGGCTGGGGCGAATATCCTAGCCGTTCCTTCCAGAGTGCGACACGCTCGGCCAGCACCTGTGGATCAAAATGGTGTGCCTGCCCCTGGCCCCAGACCGGGCCCGGCCATGCCGGATCGCCGACATGGCGCCCGATCACATGGAAATGCAGCTGGCGCACGATGTTGCCCAGCGAGCCGATGTTGATCTTCTCGACCCCATCGGTGCCCTTGAGCGCCTTGCACGCCCGGTTCAACTCGGTCCGCAGCTTGTCCTGCTGCTCGCCATCCAGGTCGATCCATTCGGTCACGCCACTCAGGCGTGGCACCAGGATCAGCCAGGGATACCTTTCATCGTTCATCAATCGCACTTGCGATAACGGCCCTTCTGCTACCAGTACGCTGTCGGTGGCCAGGCGTGAATCCAGTTCGAACTCGCTCATCCAAGATGCTCCGCAAAGAAGTCCAGGGTGCGTTCCAGCGCCAGGTGGGCGCTGTCTGGATCATACGCATGTCCGACGCTGCGGTTGAAGGCGTGATCGGCCGGGTAGACGAAGGTGGCCATCTGCGGCAGCTTCTCGCGGTGGGCTTTGATCGCCTCCGGCGGGATGCTCCTGTCCTGCGCGCCGAAGTGGAACATGACCGGCGCCTTGGGCGTCTCGTCCAGGTATTTCACGTTGCGGGCCCCGTAATAGCTGACCGAGGGCAGGCCCAGGCGCAGCGCGGAGAGCAGGGCGATGCTGCCGCCCCAGCAGTAGCCGACGGTGCCGACCTTGCCGGCCGGAGCCAGCCGCGAGGCGGCCGCACGCACGATCTCCAGCGCCTTTTCGACCCCGAGCTCGTCGACCATGGCCAGGCCGGCGGCCACGCCATCGCTGTCGTAAGGCAGCTCCGGCGGTTCGGTGCTGTCCGGGGCCGACTCGGCCAGATCGAAGAACGACGGGGCCAGCACCGCATAACCCTTGGCGGCGTAATCGTCGGCCACTGCGCGGATGTGCGGGTTGGCGCCGAAGATCTCCTGGATCACTACCAGGCCCCCGCGCGGCTTGCCTTCCGGCGTCGCCTGCCAGGCGCGGACCGGTCCGTAATGCGTATCGAGTGTGATCCACTCACCCATGGTGCGAGACTCCCGTTGGTTCAGGCATTCATTATCGGCCCCGCGCCGGTTAGCGCGATGTCAGGGAGCATGCCGGATCTGGCGGGATCAACCCGATCCGGTTCAGGGGCGTGGGCTGAACGCCGGTATACTTGCCGCCGTTTCCGGCCCCAGGTCCCCCACGCCATTCCGGCATGGGCCCAGGCCCCCAGAGTCCTTGCGATCCATGTCCCAGCTGAACCCCAAAGTCGGCTTCGTCAGCCTTGGCTGCCCGAAGGCCCTTGTCGATTCCGAGCGCATCCTCACCCAGCTGCGGTCCGAGGGCTACGACATCGTTCCCTCCTACGACGCGGCCGACGTGGTGGTGGTCAACACCTGCGGCTTCATCGATTCGGCCGTGACCGAGTCGCTGGATGCGATCGGCGAGGCGATGAACGCGAACGGCAAGGTGATCGTCACCGGCTGTCTGGGCAAGCGCCCGGAGCAGATCCGCGAGGCCTACCCGAACGTGCTGGCGGTGTCGGGCCCGCAGGACTACATGAGCGTGATGGAGGCCGTGCACGCCGCGCTGCCGCCCAAGCACGATCCCTTCGTGGATCTGGTGCCTGATTACGGCATCAAGCTGACCCCCCGCCATTACGCGTATCTGAAGATTTCCGAAGGCTGCAACCACAAGTGCAGCTTCTGCATCATCCCCTCGATGCGCGGCAAGCTGGTCTCGCGCCCGGTCGATGAGGTGCTGCGCGAAGCAGAGCGGCTGGTGCGGGGGGGCGTCAAGGAACTGCTGGTGGTCTCCCAGGACACCTCGGCCTATGGCGTGGATGTGAAGTACGCCGAGCGCATGTGGCGCGACAAGGCCTACCAGACCCGCTTGAAGGCGCTGTGCGAAGGCCTGTCCGAGCTGGATGCGTGGACCCGCATGCACTACGTGTACCCGTACCCGCACGTGGACGAGATCGTGCCGCTGATGGCCGAAAACCGGATCCTGCCGTACCTGGATATTCCGTTCCAGCACGCCAGCCCGCGCATCCTGAAGCTGATGAAGCGCCCGGGGGCGGTCGACAAGACCCTGGAGCGCGTGCAGCGCTGGCGTCAGCTGTGCCCGGATATCACCGTGCGCTCGACCTTCATCGTCGGCTTCCCGGGCGAGACCGATGCCGAGTTCGAGGAGCTGCTGAGCTTCCTGGACGAGGCGCAGCTGGACCGCGTGGGCGCGTTCGCCTATTCGCCGGTCACCGGCGCGACCGCCAACGATCTGCCCGGTGCGGTGCCCGAAGAAGTGAAGCAGGAACGCCTGGCACGCTTCATGGAGCGCCAGGCGGAGATCTCCGCCGCGCGCCTGGAAGCCAAGATCGGCACCGTGCAGCAGTGCCTGGTCGATGCCATCGAAGACGGCATCGCGGTGGCCCGTTCCAAGGCCGATGCGCCGGAGATCGACGGTCTGGTGCATATCCAGAACGCGGAAGAAGCCAAGCTGCGCGTGGGTCAGTTCGTCGATGTGGAGATCACCGAGAGCGACGACCACGATCTGTTCGGTGATGCGATCCTCGCCACCGAAGCGCGCAAGCCCTTCGATCTGCAGGTGCTGTGATCGCAGTGGTGACGGCTGCCGATATCGGTGGTCGTCGCCGTTTCATCGCGCCGCCGCGTGAGGCGGTGGATGCGGCCTGCTTCGCGCAGCCGATCTACGCCGGGCTGAGCGACATGCAGGACCTGATGGTGGCGCCGAGCTGGCCCACCATCGCAGCGCTCGATGCACGCCTCGCGTTGCCAGACAAGCATCTTGCCGAGCAGGACGAGGCATTGCTGGCCGACGGCCTGCACTATGAAACGCGCATCGCCGGGCGCGGCCAGATCGCCACGCGTGCAGACAACTGGCATGACCTGTTCAATGCCCTGGTCTGGGCGCGTTACCCCACCATCAAGCGCGCGCTCAACCGGCAGCAATGCCGGCACATCGCGGCGATGGCGCCAGGGCAGCGCAACCGTGCGCAGGCCGCGTTGACCCAATTCGACGAGAGCGGCGTGATCGTGCGTGTGCGCGAACCGGCGCTGCTGCGCGCGTGGGACCAGCATGATTGGCAGGCGCTGCTCTGGGATGGGGCAGGGCAGTGGCGACGGGGCGACATTGCCGTCGCGGCGGTGATCGGGCATGCGCTGCTGGAGCAGGCCTTGGTGCCGGAGCGCCTGCTGGTCGGCAAGTGCGTGGTGGTACAGAGTGATGATGATGCCACTGCGGTCGCGGCAGTGGCGCAGGCCATCACGGACGGCGCGCTGCTCAATGACCCCCTGGAGTTGCGGCCATTGCCGTTGGCGGGGATTCCCGGGTGGCACGCGCGGCAGGAGGCGGCCTTCTATGCGCGGGCCGACTACTTCCGACCGCTGCGCCCGGGGCGCGTGTATCCCGCAGCGCTGGGGTGATCCGGCAGTGGCGCCATCCCCGCGGGTTGCCGGCGTCACGTGTAGATCCACGCCATGCGTGGAGGCACCCTGTCAGCCGGGGTACGCCACGGACAGAATCGCGAACCCATGGCGGCCGCTGGGCAGCTCCACCTCGAACTCATCGTCCACGCGTTTTTTCAGCAGCGCGCGCGCCAACGGCGAATCGATGCTGATCCAGCCCGCACCGGCGTCGGTCTCGTCCGGGCCGACGATGCGATACACGTGGATGTCGCCCGAGTCGACGTTCTCCAGCTCGATCGTCGCGCCGAAGAACACCGCGTTCGGATCGGTCGGCGCGGTATCGACAATGCGCAGCGCCTCCAGTCGCTTGGTCAGGTAGCGTACGCGCCGATCGATCTCACCGAGCTGCTTCTTGCGGTAGGTGTACTCGGCATTCTCGGAGCGGTCGCCTTCCGCAGCAGCGGCGGCCAGTGCCTTCACCACTTCCGGGCGCTTGTGCCGCCACAGCTCATCCAGTTCGGTCTTCAACCGCTGGTGGCCCTGTGCGGTGATCAGGGCCGTGCTTTTTTCCGCGGGGGGACGCCAACGCGACATCAGGTCTGCTTGTGCTCGTCAAAAGGTGCCGCGCCACAGGGCGCGACACGAAGTATCAGCGCTTTCCGCCGAAAATACCGCCCAGCAGGCCACGCACGATCTGGTTGCCCAGCTTGGTGCCGACGGTACGGGTGGTCTGCTTGGCCATGGTTTCGATCATGCCCTGGCGGCGCTTGGTGCCGAAGATCGCGTCCTTGATGCTCTGGCCAAAGCCGCCCTCCTGCGCTTCATCCTGCTGGCGGGTGCGGGCTTTGGGCGCATCGGCCTGCTCGACCGCCTTCTGCGCGCGCTGCGCCAGCCGTTCCGCCGCCGATTCGCGATTGATCGCGGTGTCGTAGCGGGTGCCGACCGGGCTGCCGGCGCGCACCTGCGCACGTTCGGCCTCGGTGATCGCGCCCATCCGGCAACGCGGTGGCGCGATCTGGGTCTGCTGCACAGGCGAGGGGATACCCTTGTCCTGCAGCGTGGACACCAGCGCTTCACCGGTACCCAGCTTGGCCAGCGTGGCGGCCACATCCAGCTTCGGGTTGGGCACGAAGGTTTCGGCGGCGACCTTCACTGCTTTCTGGTCGCGCGGCGTGAACGCACGCAGCGCATGCTGCACGCGGTTGCCGAGCTGGCCGAGAATGTTGGCCGGCACGTCATCCGGGAACTGTGAGCAGAAGTAGACGCCCACGCCCTTGGAGCGGATCAGCCGGACCACCTGCTCGATGCGCTGCACCAGCGCCGGCGGTGCGTCATCGAACAGCAAGTGCGCCTCATCGAAGATGAAGACCAGCTTCGGCTTCTCCAGATCGCCCACTTCCGGCAGCGTTTCGAACAGCTCCGAGAGCAGCCACAGCAGGAAGGTGGAATACAGCCGCGGCTTGAGCACCAGCTGGTCGGCGGCGAGGATGCCGATCACGCCGCGGCCATCGTGGTTGACGCGCATCAGGTCGGCCAGCTCCAGTGCAGGCTCGCCGAAGAACGCTTCGCCACCGTCCTGTGACAGGCGCAGCAGCGAGCGCTGGATCGCCGCCACCGTCTGCGCACTGACCAGGCCGTATTCGGTGGAGATGTCCTTGCGCTCCTCGGCGACCAGGCCGAGCAGGGCGCGCAGATCGTCCAGGTCGAGCAGCAGCAGGCCGCGGTCGTCGGCGAGCTTGAACACGATGTCCAGCACGCCGGCCTGGGTGTCGTTGAGTTCCAGGATGCGCGCAAGCAGGGTCGGGCCCATCTCGCTCACTGTGGTGCGCACGGGGTGGCCGAGCTTGCCGTACAGGTCCCAGAAGATGGTCGGGCTGGCGGCGGGCGCGTAATCGGCCACGCCGAGATCGGTCGCGCGCTGCAGCAGCGCCTCGGTCCCGGCACCGGGCACGGCCAAGCCCGACACGTCACCCTTCACATCAGCCAGGAACACCGGTACGCCGATCCGCGAGAAGCCCTCGGCCAGCGTCATCAGGGTGACGGTCTTGCCGGTGCCGGTCGCGCCGGCCACCAGGCCGTGGCGGTTGCCCAGCCGCGGCGACAGGGTCACGGGGATATCGTCGGTGATGCCTTTGCCGAGCAGAATCGGATCCATGGTCAACTCGCAGTGTGAATAGGCGGGATTCTAAACGTCGGCGTTGGCCGGCCGGCAGACGGGTTGCCCGGATGCAAGCGGCGCGGCTACTCTGCCCCATCGTTCGCACACAGTGCCAAAAATGCCCGTTCCTGTCTTGCTTGTCCGTGGTTGGCCGCTGTTGGCCGTTGCCGCGATGCTGTCGATCGTCCCCGAGGCCCATGCCCAGCGCGTCTCCGCCCGCGACAAGGCCAAGGTGGAGGCGCTCGACCAGCGCATGACAGCCGCCGAAAAGCGCTACAACGCGGCGCTGGTGCTGGTGAACAATGCCGACCCGAAAGGCACCAACGAGGCCGACGCCGCGCTGGAGGACATGGAGGATGTGATCAGCGCCTGTGTGGCCCAGAAGGGCTGCCAGGTCAGCAACCTGCTGCCGACCTACAAGCGCCTGCTCAAGAGCAACGCCGACAGCCAGCAGGACAGCGAGGACGGCACGGCCATCGCCGACGGCACCTTGCTGGAGGCCGACCCGGACCATGTCGGCCCGCTGGCCGCCGATGTGCCGGAAGCCGCCCGCGCTGCAGCGCTGCTCAACGACAAGCGGCACGCCTTCGACACCATGGTCGAGTACAACCCGGCCGTGCAGGCCGGCATCCGCCGCTGGTTGACCGACATGCGCCCGGCGCTGCTCACCAGTTACGAGAACTACCAGAACCTGCGTGCGGTGATGTGGCCGGAGTGGGAAAAGCGCGGCCTGCCCGAAGCGCTGCTGTTCGGGATCATGGCCAAGGAATCCAACGGCCGCGTGCACGCCTCTTCGCGTGCCGGCGCCGCCGGGCTGATGCAGTTCATGCCCGCCACCGGGCGTCGCTTTGGTCTCGGCCCGGACGGCACCGGCTTTGATACGCGCTTTGATGCCCGCAGCGCGGCCGAGGCCAGCGCGACCTACCTCAACGAACGTATGCGTGAGCTCAACAACAGTGTCGAGCTGTCGCTGGCCGGTTACAACGGCGGTGAAGGCCGCGCCATCCGCGTGTTCCGCCAGTACCCGGGGCAGGGCTTCTGGACCGACAGCGTCTACAACCAGTTCCCGGGCGAGACCAAGGACTACGTGCCGATGGTGATCGCCGCGGCGTGGATCTATCTGCACCCGCAGCAGTACGGCGTGGAATTCCCGAAGATCAGCGCGCAGCCGGCGACCATCCGCCTGGCCAAGTCGACCACGATCTACGAGCTGACCATCTGCCTGGGCAGCACCGGTACCCGTGACGGCTACATGCGCGCGCTGCGCAACCTCAACCCGCGCTATGAGGCCGACGGCTGGATTCCGGCCGGCACCATCATCAACGCGACCACCCGCATCGCGGGCCTGTACAACCGGTTCTGCGTCAGCGGCCCGCGCGCCGATCTGGCCCGCACCCTCATCACCGCCGACCTCAATGCGGCGATCGTGCGGCCTACGGCGGTCAGCTACACCGGCAACGTGGCGGTGGGCAGCGTGGTCCCGGTCGCCCAGGCGCAGGCCATGCCCGCGGTGACCCCGGCCGCGCCGGTAGCCGTCCCGGCCGCCAAGCCCAAGGCCAAGCCGGCCCGCAGCTACAAGGTGGGCAAGGGCGAGACGCTGGGCAGGATCGCGGCCAAGTTCCAGTGCGATGTGCCGACCCTGGCACGGGCCAATGGCCTCAAGGCGCCGGCCTATTCGCTCAGGCAGGGCCAGAGCATCAAGCTGCAGGGCTGCGACAAGTAAGCCATAACCGGGTAGGCTCGCCGGCATCACGCCTGTGGCCGCCCGGCCCAGCACATCCATCGCAGCGTCGGCCACGTGCCGGCGCTCACCGCAACACGCATACAGGACACCCAGATGGATATCACCGCAATCAACGAGATGTTCGCCAACATCCGTGAAAACACCGATTGGGACCTCAACGGCCCGATGCTGTGGGGCTACTTCTTCGTCAACACCACCCCGGAGCCGTTGCACGGCCTGGGCGAGAAGCTGGTGGAACTGGGGTACACCCTGGTGGAAGTGTTCGAACCGGACCTTGAAGAAGGCGAAGACCCGTACCACGTGCTGCACGTGGAGCGCGCCGAGGTGCACACCGAAGCCTCGCTGGATGCCCGCAACCATGAGCTGCAGGCCCTGGCCGAAGCGAACGGCGTGGAAGACTACGACGGCATGGACGTCGGCCCGGTCGAGATCTGATCGCAGCGGAACATCTCACACAAAAAACGCCCCGGTTTCCCGGGGCGTTTTTTATGGGCGGGAGCCCCAGGTAGTGGCGGGGCGGGGGGGGGGGCCCCCCCGAGCGGGGGGTGGGGGCCCCCCGGCGCCCCGACGCCC